>NZ_LR733665.1:0-1459 GCF_902506275.1 Exiguobacterium sp. 8A
AAAAAAGTGCATCATTCGGGGTTTTTCGTATGGATACGAATCGCTACAATGAACCTATTCATTCAGACGGGAGAAACAACCATGAGTAAAATCCTCTTCAACATGACTCAAATCAACCAGCTCGAAGAAAATCCGAACGTCGCTTCGGCATCAGAACGCTCGATCCAGTATACCGCCGAGTTTAAGGTCAAGGCCGTACATGAAAATATTGAGGACAAGGGACCTCAACAAATCTTCACGGAGGCCGGATTCGATCTGACGGTGATCGGGAAACGAAAAGCGCAATCCTCGTTGAACCGCTGGCGCCAAACTTTCCGAAAAGAAGGAGAAGAGGGTCTCCGGAACGATAAACGTGGAAAGGCTACGGGAAGCGGACGCCCGAAAACAGACGAGTCGATGGAGAAACGGTTGGCGAAGGCAGAGGCACGGATCAAATACCTGACGGCAGAAAACGAGCTCTTAAAAAAGCTAGAGAAGTTAGAAGGGCAGGCGGAACATACGAACTGACACCAGCAGAGAAATATCAGGCCATCAACACCGTCATCCGCATCGCACAGCTTAAGAATCTCGTCCGCCCACTATGTGAGATCGCCGGAGTGAGCCGCAGTGGCTATTACGCCTGGTTGAACCGTGCCGAGGCGGAATCCCTCCGGGAAGAGCGTGATTACCTAGATGCGACACTCCTCAAGAAGATCCATGACAGCCATAAAGGCAAAGTCGGTTATCGGGGGCTGTTACATGGAGGTGCGCGCAACCCTCGGGTTCCGAATCAACCATAAACGAATCCTCCGACTGATGCGCAAGTATAACATCGTGACCAAAATCCGAAGGATGAACCCTTATCGAAAGCTCTCTCAGGCTTCGTATGAGCACCGCGTCGTGCCCGAATCTATTGAACCGCGAGTTCCGGCAGAGCGAGCCCGGGAAGGTATTCGTGACCGATATCACCTATCTCCCCATCGCCTCCGGCGAGAACGTCTATCTGTCTTGTGTGAAGGACGTCGCCACACGCGAGATCGTGGCACATAAACTGTCCACGGGTCTCCACATGGACCTCGTCTTTCAGACGATGGAAAAGCTCGAAGAGCATCTCCAAGGGAACCGACATCCCGAAGCGATGATTCATTCGGACCAAGGCTTCCACTACACCCATCCGGACTACCAGCAACTCGTCGGCGACCTCGGACTGGTCCAGTCCATGTCACGTCGGGGCAACTGTCTCGACAACGCACCGATTGAATCGTTCTTCGGTCATTTGAAGGATTATGTCACCAACCGTTCGTGCGGGTCAGTCGAGGAGGTCCGAGCGATCGTCGGAGACTACATAAGCTATTACAACTGCGAACGCGGTCAATGAAATCTAAAAAAAATGACCCCGGAACAATATCGGGACCATCTGATCGCAGCATAGAAAACGTGGACTTTTTATTAAACTGTCCATTTTACGGGGCTCAGTTCA
>NZ_LR733666.1:0-1983 GCF_902506275.1 Exiguobacterium sp. 8A
GTCGAGCGTACCGAGGGGGCGGAGTCCTGCCGGGGTGCCTCGCTACGGTGATCGTGTGACCGACGAACGCACCACCGTCCAGCGTCCCGGAGTGGACGTCCCCGACGATCGTGGCCGGACGGGGCTCGACGCCGTCGGCCGCGACATCGACCGCAACCCCGACGTCGTCGTGCGGGACGTCGAGGTGGTGTCGAACGGATGGCACGTGCTCCGCCGCACGACCCTGGACGTCCGGCGCCGTGACGGTCGGTGGGACCGGCAGCAGCGCGAGACCTACGACCGCGGCAACGGTGCGACGGTGCTGCCGTACGACGCCGAGCGCGGCACGGTGCTGCTCACGCGGCAGTTCCGGTGGCCGGCGTACGTGAACGGACACCCGGACGGCATGCTGATCGAGGCCGCTGCGGGTCTGCTCGACGAGGACGACCCGGAGACCGCCGTCCGGCGCGAGGCCGCCGAGGAGCTCGGCATCCGGCTCGGCGCGCTCGAGCACCTGGGCGCCGTGTTCATGAGCCCCGGTTCGGTCACCGAGCGGGTCCACTTCTACGTGGGCGCGTACACGCCCGCGGACCGGGTCGAGGCCGGCGGCGGTGTGGAGGACGAGGGTGAGGACATCGAGGTGCTCGAGCTCCCGCTCGATGCGGCACTCGCGATGGTCGCGGACGGCCGGATCGCCGACGGCAAGACGATCATGCTGCTGCAGTGGGTGGCGCTCCGGCGCGGGTCCGCTCGCTGAACGGTCGTGGTGCCGGTCCGCGTACCGTCCGGGCCATGACTGATTCGACGACACCGGACGGATCGAGCGATCCCACCGAGACCCAGCAGCAGTACACCGAGGACCTGCCGGACGGGTCGTCGACGGGTGACGCGACGAAGGACCCGCAGCAGGACAGCGACGTCGACTCGGGCGGCGAGCCCGCCGACCCGCAGTAGCGGCGACCGGACGACGGACGGGAGGCACGGTGCCAGCTGGCACCGTGCCTCCCGTCCGTGGTTCCACCGGTCCGGAGCGCGGTGTCAGCTGATGATGTTGACCGCGCGCGAGATGACCAGCGCCAGCAGGATGAACCCGCTGCGCGCCTGGTACGCCATGATCATCTTCGCCCGGACGGTCATCGGCATCGTGTCCGTGGGGCTGAAGGCCATCATGTTCGTCATCGCGACGTAGAGGTAGTCGAGGTAGACCGGGCGCCAGTCGGCGGTCTTCGGGTCGGTTTCCTGCGGGAACTGGAAGTCCGCTTCGGCGCTCGACCACAGTTCGGGGCGTCGCCGGGCCACCGGACCCCCGCGGTCGAGCTCCCAGTAGACGAGCCCGAACACGATGATCGTGCTCACCCACACCTGCAGGGCGGTGAGCAGCACGGCCGCTCCGTCCGCGTGGCCGCCCAGCAACTCGGTGATCGTCCGGATCACCGTGAGCTGGCTCGCGACGGTCAGCAGTCCCGCCAGCGCGAAGGACACCCACCGGGACCAGGTGGTCTCGCGGGTCAGGCGCCGCGGGTTGAAGACGATCAGCGGGGTGAGCAGCAGGACGCCGAGCACCGGCACGACCCACGACGGGAAGAACAGCACCTCGTCGGGCAGGAACAGGCTGAGCGCCAGGTTGACCAGCACCGCCGCGGCGACCGGTGCCCGGTGTTCGTGTCGGGGGCCGGTCCTGGTCTGGGTCACGGAGTGAGTGTCGCACGGTGCCGTGACCGCACCCCGCGGGCGTGTTACGAGTGTGAGTCGGGGGAGTGCCGCGGCAGACACGGCACGGGCGTCTCGCGTAGGTTCCAGCCATGAGTGCAGAGCTGACGCTCGGCGCCGAGGAAGAGCTGCACCTCATCGACCTCGAGTCCGGCCGACTTTCCGCGAAGGCCCCCCGCCTTCTGCCCAAGCTGCCCACCGACCGTTTCGGCGCGGAGCTGCAGCGCACGACGATCGAGACGAACACCCCGGTGGTGCGGACCCTCGACGACCTGCGGCGGGTGATCGTCGACC
>NZ_LR733667.1:0-1019 GCF_902506275.1 Exiguobacterium sp. 8A
ACCCAGGCGGGCGCGCTGATCGAGTCGAGCACCCGCTGCACGTTCGGCCGCACCTTCGACGTCGGGGTCGTCCGGCGCGAGGCCCCCGAGGCGTTCTGCAGGCGGGCCAGGTCGAACAGGTGCGCGTGCTCGGCGTCGTCGAGACGGAGCGCGCGGGACAGCGCTTCGAGGACGCCCTCGGACACACCGGTCAGGTTCCCGCGCTCGAGGCGGACGTAGTAGTCGACGCTCATCCCCGCGATCAGTGCGAGCTCTTCACGACGCAGTCCCTTGACGCGGCGGACCCCGCCGAAGTCGGGCAGCCCGACCTGCTGCGGCGTGACGCGCTCGCGGCGTGTGCGCAGGAAGTCACGCACTTCGCTCCTGGTGTCCATGCGTCCACGGTACGGCCGGCAGGGTGGCGGAAGCAGGGGCTGCTGGTACCCGTCAGGTGGCGCCCGGCGGTCTGACGCGACCACGAGCGGCCTGGAGGCGCGGTGCGGGCCGCGCTCAGCCGTGCGGTGGTCGCCACCACCGCATCAGGCGACCTGGTGCGAGCGAAGGGCCACAAGCCTCCCGTTCACGTTCACGTTCACGTTCACGTGCGCGTGAACGGGACGGAGACGATCCGGTCGTCCCCGCTCGACGGCGTCCCGCGGCCGTCGGTGTTGTTCGTGACGAACCAGAGCGTGTCCGACGGCCCCTCGAGCACCGTCCGGATGCGGCCGAAGTCACCCGCGAAGTACTCGGTCGCGGTGCCGGGCTCGTCGGCGGGGACCGCCCGGAGCACCTCGCCCCGCAGGTTCGCGACGAACACGGTGTCGTCGACGACGGCGAGGCCGCTCGGGGACGCCTCATCGGTGGACCACTGCTGCACGGGGTCGACGAAGCCCTGGTCCTCGCCGCCGGTGCCCTCGACCTCGGGCCAGCCGTAGTTCGATCCCGGTTCGATCACGTTGAGCTCGTCGTGCGTGTTCTCGCCGAACTCCGACGCGAACATCGTGCCGTCCGACGACCACCCCATGCCCTGCACGTTGCGG
>NZ_LR733668.1:0-1780 GCF_902506275.1 Exiguobacterium sp. 8A
CGTCAACCCCGCCCGTGACAGCGCCGACGATCTTCCCCACGACGCTCACCAGACCCGCACCGTCATCGGCTGCCCGGCACCGGCGCAGGACACCACGAACGAGTTGACGGTCATCGGGTACGCAGAGCCGTACGCGGTGTGCAGCCACTGCTCCGCCCACGTCAACACCTCATCGAGGGTGCTGAGCTCCGTGGCATGCTCGTGCACCTGCAGGTCCTCGATGACGTGCGAGCCGGAGCGGAGCACCCACTCGCCAAGAGCAGGCGTCTGCTCGAGGATGAGCTTCTCCCACGCCTCCATGCCCGGGTGGTCCTCGAGGACGTCGGTGCGGTCGGAGAGCCGTCCGCGGAACACCACGCGGCCACCGCGAAGGTCCGGGCCTGGGCCCGTCGCCGGCACGTCCGCGGCGTCGATGACGGGGCCGGTCCAGACCGACAGCGCCGGGGGGTCGCGGGAGCCCTCCGGGTCGAACGGGTCGACTTCCTGGCTCGCACGGAACCGGCACACGGGCTGGCGCGTGTGGAGGTGGTCGAGCGCATCCCCGACGGTGCGGCGCGGCAGCCGCAGCATCGTTCGGCCACGCTGGCCGTCTTCGTCGTACCAGCGGTCGAGGACGAGCACCTGGTCGACGTCATCCCGGTCAGGGAACACGGTGTAGTCCGGCCACGCTTCGCCCTGGAGCGGTGAGTACGACCGCCCTGCTGCGGCGGTCAGCCCGCCCCAGCTGATGGGTGTGTGCTCCTGCAGCTGGTCGAGGATCTCGAACGTGACGGTGCCTGCGTCGAGCGGCATGGTCAGGGTGCTCATGAGGCGTCCTTGCCGATGGTCAAGGGCTCCGTGGTGGAGCCGAGGTCGATGTGCTGGTGCGAGCACGGGTCTTCGAACTGGCGGAAGTTCTCCAGCGGCGTGTTCGGCCGGCACTGCACCTGGCCCGCTTGGGAGCCCTTCGGCATCACGGTGTCGAGCCACTTCAGGAACTCGATGTCCTGCTTTCCGGAGCCGAGGAGCACGTTCCCGCCGACGGTGTTGAAGTCCACGGCCACGGCCGGGTTCTTGCAGTGCAGCGACCCGGACTCGCAGTGCGTGCCGATCCCGACGCACGGACGGTTCATGTCGCTGATCTGCACGGAGCCGTACTTGTTGAGCGCCGCGACGAGCAGCTGCAAGATCCGGGTGTCGACCTGGCAGCCGTCCTTGGTCGTCCCGTCGACGATGGGCAGGATCTCCTGCTCCACCATCTGCGGGTGGTACGTGTCCGTGAAGGTGCCCTTCTCCCACGCAGCCTTGAGGGTCTTCGCAAGCTCGACCTGGTCGCCGGAGACGTCGCAGCCGGACGTGGTCGCAGCGCCGGTGACGGCAGCGACCATCTGCTGCGCGTCGGTCCAGAACTTCGCGTAGTGGTACGGGTCGGCGTTGACCTGCACCTTGTGGGCGGCGAGCGTCGGCTCGAGCGTCTCCCAGTCCGGCACCTTGACCAGCTTCGCCAGGAACGCCTTCGCAGCCTTCTCCGGGTTCAGCCGGTCGGCGCGCTCTCCGTAGCTGTCGTCCTGCTGCAGCACGCCGATGGTGGTGTTGTCGACGGCGTCGCCGTGGTTCAGGTTCGTCAGCGACGACTCACCCATCGCCGTCATCACGACGATGGTGGTGGCCTGCTCGTTGGCCTTCACCTCGTGCGCGGCTCCCACGAGACGTGCGGCCATCTTCACCTGGTCGGTGTCCCACGTGCCGACCTTCTTCGGGAGGTCCTTCGTGACCGCCGCGGTGTCGCCGGCGCCGGCAC
>NZ_LR733661.1:0-1007 GCF_902506275.1 Exiguobacterium sp. 8A
TGGCAGGACTCCGCGACGCCGACGCTGCTGATCCACTCCGAGGCGGACGCCCTGGTCGCCGCCGACGACGTCGCCACGGTGGCTGCACGGTCGGGTGCCACCACCCTCGCCTTCCGCACGGCTCCGCACACGCTGGAGTGGAACGAGGACCCGGAGCGCTGGGAGCGCGCCGTCCGCGACTTCGCCGCACAGCTGCCCGACGCCGCCTGACGCGGCGGACGCCCGCCCGCACGCACGGCCGACCGGCGGCACCACCCCTGAAACGTGCAACGGCCCCGGTCTGCGAACAGACCGGGGCCGGCTGCGTCTCGACCCGTTGGGGGGAACCGGTCGAGCGCGACGCGCGAGGAGTTGGGGGGAACGTCTCGCGCGTTGCCACAACAGTACCCCCAGACGGGGGCCGATGGGCGCACGACGCGCAGATCGGCGGGTGGAGATCTGGACGCGACCCGAGAACGGACAGGAGGCCCGGTGCCAGCTGGCACCGAGCCTCCTGTTCGTGGAGTGTCAGGTCCTAGGACTCGATCTCACCCTGGGGTGTGTCGGTCGCGGCCTCGACCGCGGCTGCACCGGCGAGGACCTCTTCGCGGCCCGGCTGACGCCCGGTCTCGAAGTGGAACGCACCGTCGACGAAGTCGACCTTCACGTGGTCACCGGCGTTGAGCTCACCCTGCAGGATGTGCTCGGACAGCTGGTCCTCGACCTCGTGCTGCATCGCGCGACGCAGGGGCCGAGCACCGAGGGACGGGTCGAACCCGACCTTGATGAGCTGCTCCTTGGCCGGCAGCGTGAGCTCGACGGTCATGTCGCGGTCGAGCAGACGGTCGGCCAGACGCTTCACGAACAGGTCCACGATCTGCAGCAGCTCGGGCTGCGACAGCTGCGGGAACACGATCGTGTCGTCGACACGGTTCAGGAACTCGGGCTTGAAGTGCTTCTTGAGCTCCTCGTTGACCTTGCCGCGCATGCGGTCGTAGCCGACGGCCGAGTCGCCCTCGACCTGGAAG
>NZ_LR733705.1:0-1300 GCF_902506275.1 Exiguobacterium sp. 8A
TGTCAGCAACCACCGCCGAACCCTTCCAGACGCGGGCGGGCGGGACCAGGATGATTGGGGACGGCTCCCCCGCGTCCAGGTGTTTGACGGTGATCGCGCGCCGTCGAAGGCGCTGCTTGGATTTCGAGCCAGGGAAGAGCGCAAGGAATCTTTCCACAGTCTCCGGGGACGCCGGCAGGGCTTCCCTCCCCGACGCCGCGCACCAGGCCTCGAAGCGTGCCCAGTGCCGCTCGAGCTGCGGCGTCACGGTCACAGCTTGATCCGGGTCGAGGCGTTGCGGACCAACGGGGTGTACTCGCGGTCGTAGATCCGCAACGTCGCTGCAGAGTTGTGGCCGGTCTGGTTCATGATCTCGTCGTCGGTCGCGCCGGCGTTGCGCGCCTCGGTGATGAAGCCGGCGCGCATCGAGTGTCCGCTGAAGCCCGCAGCGTCGAGGCCCGTCTTCCGGATCCGGGACTGGACCACCTTGCCGACCGCGGTTGGGGTGAGCCGGGTCTCGCGGAAGAGGCCCCATTTGCTGACCGATGGGAAGAACGGGGCTGCGGGGTCGAGACGTTCCTCGTGCGGCGGGAGCCCCTCGTCGCAGATGTGGACGTCGGTCGCGGCGTCCTTGAGCGCAACGAACATCCCGGACTCGCCGTGGTGACGCTGCGCTACCTGCAGCCGGTACAGCCGCACGAAGGCGCAGGGTCCACAGGTGAGCGGGTTCGAACCGAAGCGGATGACTTTCGGCGGCCCGTCGCCATCCTGCTGAGTCTTCGATCGACGCATCCGGATACGGACGCCCTCGTCGGGCACGAGGCGATAGTCGCTGACATCGGTCGCAACGAGCTCGCTCTCGCGGAACGCACCGACGAAGCCGAACAGGATCAGGGCGTAGTCGCGGGTGTTGATGGCCCCGCGCTCGAAGTTCGTCAGGTCGATTGCTCGCAGGGTGCGCTGCAGGAGCTTCAGCGTCAGCGGAGCAGCACGTCGGATGGGCGGTGGGTCGTCGCGACGGATGCCCCGCATGGTGTCGCGGACCCGCGGGTGCTTCCCGGGCGGGTCGAAGTGGCGGCGCTCGTGCTCCCAGTTGATCGCTGCGAGGTAACGCGCGATCGTCGACGGCGCGTAGCGGCGGACCCCTGGTGCCACCTCCGAGGCAGCCTTGGCGGCCAGGAAGTCGGCAACCTCCTTGGGCGTCCGTGGCGCCGTGCGCACGTCGGCGATGTCGGCAGGATCGTGAACCTCGTCGTCCTTGAAGCCAGCGAGCCAGCGCGCGAACTGGCGGAGGTCACTCTGGTAGGCGCGCACGGTGCGC
>NZ_LR733662.1:0-3697 GCF_902506275.1 Exiguobacterium sp. 8A
GGAGAAGTGAGCCACAAGGAGTTACGACACATCGCAGTGAGGCCGGCCAGGCGCCGACGACGGCCGAGATGGTACAAGGTGGTCCCGGGCTCGGGACTCCACGAGGCGATCGACACGTTCCGGGCCGGGATGCCCGTCTGGGCGGAGGTCATGCGCACATACGGCGAGGCGCTCGGGATCGCCCCGATCCTCGCCTATCGTTGCGACCTCGACGGGCCGATGCTCGCCTATCACGAGCTGAGGGCGCTCGGTCCACGGGCGAACCATTTCTGTAAACGGGAGGGCGCGTGGACGCCGAAACGGAACGCGGCGGGCGGGCGGACGCTACGCACATGCTTTGCGGATGTCCTTCACCTGTACAGCCCGCCATCGCCACCCGCGAACCTGATGCGGGACCGTGGCTTCACGTACCCGGCGTTCGTCGCACGACGCGACGGGTGCTACTACATCGTCCGTCCGACCGGACACTGTCGTCCCCGACGGGCGGGGACGGCATGATGCGCCGACCGGTCGCCCGTTACCGCGGTCGCCGTCCGATCTTGCTGGAGCGACGGGACGAGGGCGCGCGCTGCGTGCTCTATGTCCCCGATGCGCCCCAGTGGGAGATGGATTTGTTGGTGAAGCAGGGCTGGCGACTTTGCCACCGTCAGCCCGGACGAGACTGACCGAGACCGTCACCCGCGTCGCATGCGGGTGATGTGACACGGCAGAACCGCCTTCGAGAACAAGAAACCGATACCAGGGAACCATCAAGAATCGAGGAGTGAAAACGAGATGACACAGAAGAAACAGAAGGCGTCCACACTGACGCCGAAGACATCCCGCGCCGAACAGGCGCGTGCCAAACAACAGGCCGCGATGGTGCTCCGCGTCAAAGGGATCGCCTACGAGGACTGGCTCGTCGAACAACACCGTGCCTGCTTCGATGCGGGCTTCGATGCGCTCGCCGAGCTCGTCGAACAGACGCAGGCCGGGGATGACGACAAGGCGAGAGAAACGACGAAGAAAGGAGACGGGCGCGATGAAGGCGACACCGGACACGTGGAAGACCACGACGCACGCTAGTTGGAGTCATCCGATCCGACAAGAACGAGACGTGTACCTGTTCACCTTGCATGACGGCGGACACGCGGTCGTGGTGACCCCTGGCGGGCCACTGAGGGCCCGGCAACTGTTGCGCCATGTGACGGGCATGCCGGGCACGACACGCCCGCACGTCGCCTGCCGGAAGGCGACCAGTGTGGGATGGATCGAGGCGGAACGTCGACAGGGCCATGGCGACTGGTTCGGCGAGGAGGGCGTCCTGTTCATGGGGACGGGAAGGGTCAGGAGCCGATGAACAAGAAACGGCGGGCCATCTTCGAGAAGTCGGGTGGCCGTTGCTGGTACTGCGGATGCAGGCTTGAGGAAAAGGGATGGCATGCCGACCATTTCGAGCCGATCCGACGCAATTGGACGGATGGGACGTGTATCCATCCGGAATATGCCGTTGCCAAACGATACGGGTTGATTGAGGAACAAACGACAGATGTCGTGTTTTGGTTCGAGAAACAAGAACCGTGAAAGGAGGTGAATGTAAATGGATGCATTGGTCAACTCGATCGACCGACTCGTGACCTGGTTGCAGTACCCGGCTTGGTCGCTCTTCGGACTATGTCTCATCATCGGCGGTTATTTCTTCATGAGTGGTGGCCGGGAAGGACGTGAGAAGGCGAAGACGATCTGGATTTCCGGCGTGATCGGCCTCTTCGTCGTCCTCGGCGTCAAGGCGATCGTCTCGAACGTGAAGGAGACGCAGGTGTTCGGGGTCGTGCTCGACGGGCTCACCCGTCTGTTCTGATCCTGACCTGATCGCCCGAAAGGGGCGTCTCGGCGGTGCGGGCAGGGGACCCCTGCCCCGTCACACGCCGGTAGAAGCGAAGAAGCAAAGAAAGGGAGTGGGTACATGGCGAAACGGATCATGAGTGTCGTGTTGGGCGTCACGTTGTTTGTCGTCGGTGTGGCACTGTTGTTGTCAGAAGACTGAGACAGGACGAAGGAGGAATCAAGATGACGAAGCAAGCGAAGACGGCGATCCCCCATGCGCGCGTGCGCCTCGGGGATGATGAGTTCACGCTCCACGAGGCGGCCGATCGGGTCGCCGAGGAGGAAGAAGGGCCCCACGCCTATGAGCTGGTGGAGGCCGGCACCGGGACGTCGCTGTTGCAGGCGACGATCACGGACGACACCGGGCTCCTCGACCATATCGAGGACCGGCTGAAACGACTGCGCAAGGCGGTACGGACCGACAAACGGCTCGACAAGGCGCAACGTAAGGAGCGTATCGCCCGTCTCGACCACATCGAGACCGTCCTCGGGACGACATGGAAGGCCGAGAAGGCCGAGCTGAAGGTACGCGCGAAGGAGGCGCGCGTGGCGGAACGGAAGGCGAGAAGGGAAGGACGGACGCCCTCACCCGGAGCCGCCGGTGGCCGGCCGTGGCCCCTCATCACGACCTTTTTCCTCGCCACCGCGGTTGTGGGTGGCGGCGTGCTCTACACGATGCAAGGGAACGCCTCGCCGACGCCTGGCGTGGCAGAGGCGGAGACGCTCGAGGCGCTCGAGGCGCGTGTCGACCTGACGACGGCGCTCCTGCTCGGGGACGCCCGGACGATCGACAAGCTGATCGAGACCGGGAACCTCCGGGACGAGGACCGGCGCCTGCTGGTCCCTTATCTCGTCGAGACAGGACGGATCGACGACGCGGTGGCCATGAGCGACGGCGACCATCAGCTCGTCGCCGACCAGATCAGCAAGACCGGGGACTGGGCGACGCTCGAGACGTTCCAGGACGAATATCCGACCGCGAACGGGCAGTTCGACCTCGCGTATCGGGCGAAGGACTGGGAGACGGCGTTGTCGACCCGTGGCATCACGGAGTCGCCGGAGCGCCTGAAGCGCCGACAGGCGGCCGAGCGTGCACTGGACGGGGCGAACCCGAAAGAAAAGAAGGGCGTGACGAAAGAGACACAAGAGACGAAAGAGGGGGCGAAGAAATGAGCCCCCTTCCCCATGTCGTCCGGGCAGGACGTGACAGAAACGGGAACATCCCCCAGAGTCGGATGAAGGAGGAGGAAGTGTATGGTACGATTTTCTAGACGGCGTCGTTTCACGATGCGGGACAAGGTCCGCGAGCGTGAGATCGACCGTCGGGACTGGCGGCTCGACCGCGACAGGGACTGGAGCGAGTGGGCGGGCGACTGGCGCGTGCTCGTGCCGTTGTTGTTGCTGTTGTATGTGCTGGCCATCGCCCTGAGCGCGTTCCTCGTCAACGCCTTGACCGTCCTCATGGGCTGGGCCCGTGGGGCGATGACGGGCGAGATGACGGGAGGGGGGCTCGACGCGATCCTCGCGCTCGGGCTCCAGACGACCACCCTGGCGCTTGGCGTCTACGGCGTGGCGATGTTGCTCGTGACGTTCGGCGTCGCGCGTTGGGTGTACACCCTGCGCCGGGTCAACCGGCCGCTCTCGGAGACGTCCCACGGGACGGAGCGCTTCACCGAGCACCGCGACCTCGCCGACGAGTATCGTGCGGTACCCGAGGCGGGCGAACGCTTCCCCGGGAAGGGCGGGTTCCCCGTCTCGCGCCGACGGCGCAAGGACGGGCGCTATGACATCTATATCGAGGACGACGCCTACAACTTCCTGATCTACGGGA
>NZ_LR733706.1:0-1789 GCF_902506275.1 Exiguobacterium sp. 8A
GGGTAGACCTGGCGCACACCACGCAGGCGTTCGAGCGTGGTGTGCGCCAGGTCTACCCGGAGGCCGTCGCGATCGAGACCGCCGGCAGCTCGGTCGAAGAGGGGCGTCTCGCCGGCACGGAGCTCTTCGCCCCGGACGGCCCCCGCCCCACCGCCGTCATCGCCCAGAGTGACCTGATCGCCGTCGGGGTGATCTCGGCCGCGCTCGACGCCGGACTCCGTGTCCCCGAGGATGTCAGCATCGTCGGCTTCGACGGCATCACGGTGGACGACAGCCTGCTCCACCGCACCCCGATCCGGCACCTGACCACCCTGGTGCAGCCGTTCGTGCAGAAGGGCCAAGCCGCCGCCCGTGCCGCTCTGGCCATGCTCGAGGGGGCGGAGCCGCAGCCGGCGTCGTTCATCTCGGAGTTGCGGGTGGGGGACACGACGGGGCCGCCGCCGGACACACGCACCTACCGACAGTAATACCGGCTCGGGTGAGTGTGTGGCATGGGGTCTAGACCTGCGCGCACTCCTGTGGTTGAACGTCCTAGCCCAACCTCAGAACAACGCATGCACGCGGCCGAGTCACTGTGGAGTTGGGGCATACCTCACAGCAACGCGGGGTGCGGGCGCTTCCGATGACTTGGCCAGATCAAACGCAAGCTCGAACGATGGTCCCGGAGGCTGGGCTGAGCTACCCTCAGTGAAAAGACGGGCCTATCTCGCCCGAGCTCACGTCCCGCCTGCGATCCGTGAAAGAGGTCACTATGTCTACTCCTGGTGCGCCGCTGGACAACCCGATCGGCTCGTCCGACGATGACACGCTTGGCCGGGCCCCGGTCGCTCGAGAATTTGCCGAGTCCGTCCGTCTCTTGGATGCGTCACGCGGAGCAGTCGTCGGGATCCTAGGTGCGTGGGGTTCGGGTAAAACTTCTTTCGTGAACATGATGAGGGAGGAGTTTCGGTCTGCGCCTGAGATGCCTGTCATTGAATTCAATCCATGGCTTTTTTCGGGCACTCAGCAGCTTAGTGAGGCTTTCTTTCGGGAGATTTCTGCAGCTCTGCGCGTATCGCCGAATGCAAAACTCGGTACCATCGCGGATAATTTGGAGAAATACGGCGACGTCCTGAGTCCGTTGGCTATGCTGCCGTATGTTGGAGCTTGGTACGATCGATCTTTCAAGGCCGCGAAGACAGCAACGAGGCTGATTGAGGACCGTAGGCGTGGAACCGGGTCCCTCAAGCAAGATGTAACTTCCGAGTTGAAAAAATTACCGCAACCCGTCGTTGTTGTAATTGACGATATCGACCGACTGACGACTCCCGAAATTCGTGATGTCTTCAAGCTTGTGCGATTGACTGCTAATTTCGCGAACGTCATCTATCTGCTTGCTTTTGATCGGCATCGGGTCGAGGCGGCGCTATCTGAAGATGGGATACCGGGCCGAGACTATCTGGAGAAGATTGTTCAAGTTAGCCTTGATCTACCAGCGGTTTCAGAAGGTCACTTGCGCTCACAGGTAAGTGAGCGACTTGGCGTCGTAGTTCAGGGTATTGAGAATCTGCGATTCTCCTCGGAGGAGTGGGCGGACGTCTACTTTGACATAGTTGAGCCGATGATTTCGAACCTGCGGGACGTCACTCGTTTCGTGTTGTCAGCCCAAGGCACGCTGCGCGCTCTCGGTGCCGATATTGAAGCGGTCGATCTACTGGCGCTCGAAGCGATTCGTGTATTTCGACCGGACATCTTCAGGCTTTTTGAGCAGTCGAGGAGAACTCTTACAACAGTGAGTGCGGGCTATGGT
>NZ_LR733663.1:0-5914 GCF_902506275.1 Exiguobacterium sp. 8A
ACCGGCGACACCACAACGGCCAGAACGGCCGAAAGGAGAGATGAGACATGATCCGACGATTCCGCGAACGGCTGGAACGGTTCCAGCTGAGACGCATCCAAGACGGGCAGGCGAGACCCCGGAGGCACGTCCGACGCGCCGAGACGCTGCGCATCGAGACGCTCGTCCTCGAAGAGACCCGGACCTACCGCCCGCGCCTCCAGATCGCGGCTGAGCCCGGGACAGACCTGGAGGCGGTCGACGATGCGATCTTCCGCGCACAGGCGGAGGCCGGGGACGAGGGATACGTCTCGTTCATCGCGCACCTGCGTGACCATCTGCCAGAGGGCGCCCGCATCCAGATGATGGACCTGCCGGAGTCCTACCGGGACAAAGACCCGCACCGTGTGCTGTTGCACATCCATCATGGACGGGAGGAGGGCTCGGATGAACTATAAGATTCCGAAGGAGACGCGGAGCCCGGTCCGGATCGGATGGCTCCACCTGTCGGACGCCGGGTTCTTGCTGTTGCTGTTCATGGTCGGCTACTACGTGTCCGACATGGACACGGTCGTCCCGACGCGCTTCCGCTTCCCGTTCCTGATCCTGTACGTGCTGTTGCTCGTTCTCGTCATCCTGCGCCCGCCGACGAACCCGAAGGCCCGTCTCGGGCAGGTGCTGTACTGGAAATGGCTCCGGCGGGATCGCCTCGGCGTCGTCCATGCCGAACCGACACCGGACGAGCCCGTGACCCGGCTCCGACGTGACGCCGGCCTCGGTTCACCCCGTTTGAACCGTACACCACACCATCAACACACCATTCACACGAAAGAGGAGGAAAACACAAATGAATGATTGGACCATCCAAGGACAGCCCCCGGCGCAAGAGATGCCGGGGACGCCCTGGTTCACCGACGACGACATCCCGGCCGCCAAGAAGAAGGCGGCCGGTTCTCGTTTCGTCTCGTCGTCGATGCGACGCTACCTGAACATCATCGCGACGGATGACGAGGGGAACCTCGTCCAGCCGGACGGAGGGGTCGTCCGGCTCCTGTCGTTCGTCGGGGACGACATCCGACACGCCCATCCCGAGGTCGAGGAACAGGCGATGTACGCCTTCGCGATCCTGCTCCGCTCCTACCGCTACCCGCTCAAGGTCGTCACGATGAACTTCCCCGTGAACACGGCGGCCCAACGGGCCTCGATCGAACGACGCCTCAAGCACGCCGACGGCCCGCGTCGAGAGGCGCTCGAACAGGAATGGCGGACGCTCGAACGGTTGGATAGGACGCGCCATCACCGCGAATATTTCTTCCTGCTGTTCGCGCCGGACGCCGAGGAGATGCGTCAGCGCATCCGTAGCCTGCGTCAGAGCATCGGCGTACACTTCCGACCGATCGACCCGGACAAACAGGTCCGTCTCGTCCGTCAGCTCCACAACGGCGCCGAGACGGCGTATGACCACGAGAACCACGAAGGAGGAGAACGCTGATGTTCTGGACGAAAACGAAGGACAAGAAGCACGACGAGGCCCGGACGAAGGAGAGACGGGCGACGAAGGCCGACCCGATGCTCATCAAGGCGATCGAGCCCGCCGGCGGGATCACGTTCAAGGAACAGTACGCGATCACGGGGAACGGCTACGAGGCGTGCCTGCACGTGACGCGCTACCCGCGCAACGTCAACAAGTACTGGCTCGAACCGCTCCTCAACATCCGGGTCGACGGCGTCACGACGCACGTCGACATCGCGCCGTCCGACCGGGACGCCGAGCTCGACGCGATCGGGAAGTCGGTCGAGGAACAGCTCTCCCGTTACGTGACGGAAAAACGCGAACGGAACAAGATGGACGCCCAGAACGACTACAACGAGCTCCGTACGATGTACGAACAGCTCGTCGAGGGCGGGGAGGAAATCCTGTACGTGAAAATCCGCTATTATGTCGCCGCCCGGACGCTCAAGGAGCTCGAGGAGAAGATCCGGCTCGTCGAGGAAGAGGTGCGGGCCCGGGGTTGCCGGGCGACGCTCCTCATCGAGGAACAGGAGGCCGAGTTCATGGCGATCGGGCGCGACGCGCTCGCCCAGGAGCGCGAGCTCTATAACGGCCGTGTCCGGAAAGGACAGCCGATCCCGTCGCTCACGTTCGCGGCGGGCTACCCGTTCTACTATCGCCATCTCGACGACCCGCGCGGGTCGTACCTCGGGGACACGTACACGAACGGGCCGGTCCTGTTCGACCTGTTCCACAAGGACCCCGCCCAGGGCCGGAACTCGTACTGCTTCATGGCCGCCGGTGTCCAGGGGGTCGGGAAGTCGACGCTCCTGAAGAAGCTCCTGTCGATGACGGCCATGAACGGGGGCAAGGTGCGCGTGCTCGACCCGACGACGCCGGGCGAGTTCACCGGGCTGGCCGACCACTTCGGCGGGCTCCGCATCCCGCTCGACGGCTCCATGGGGCTCATCAACCCGTTCGAGATCATGGCCACGGCCGCGCGTGACGTCGAGGACGACGGGGACGGGTCGATCGACGAACTGAACTCGTATCTGACGCACATCGACCGGCTGACAGAATGGTACGCCCTGCTCAACCCGCGCCTCACGGACGACCATGAACTGCACGTCTTCGGCGTGTTCACCGACCGCTTCTATCAAGCCTGTGGCCTGTCGCCGGAATCGGGGCAGGTGACCCGGCTCCCGGCGACGCAGTATCCGACGCTGTCGGACTTCCACGACTACCTCGGACATGAGCTCGGGACGACCCGGAATGACCAGGAACGGGTCGCACTCGAACGGATCCATGTCGCGCTCGAGACGCTCGTCGGGAAACCGGACTTCGACGGCCACACGTCGTTCCCCGACATCACCGACCATCCGTTCGTCGTCTTCGGGACGGCGGGCATCGTCAACCGACGCGCCAACGTCCAGGCGGCGCAGCTCTATCTGTTGTCGAACTTCCTGTGGGGCGAGATGCTGACGAACGGCGCGCCCCAGTTCAAGGCGTTCAACGACGGCGAGCTCGCGCTCGAGGACGTCGTCCCGTACCTGTTCCTCATCGACGAGGCGCACCTGTACCTGAACGACAAGCCGGAGAACCGGCGCCTCATCCAGCTCATCGAGAACTTCGTCCGGCAGTCGCGGAAATACTTCGGCGGGGTCGGCTACGCCACCCAGTCGATCAACGACCTGAAGGGCGCGCACCTGTCGAAGCTCTTCGAGCTCACCCAGTACAAGATGATCTTCAAGCACGACGCCTCGTCGGCCGCGGGCATCCGCGAGTCGTTCGCGGGGCAGTTCTCTGAGGCGGAGGTCGAGGCGATCCGTTCGTTCGGCGAGGGGGAGATGCTCCTGGCGATCACGGGCGGGGAGACGATCCGCATGCGCGTCCAGGTCAGCCGTGAGGAGCTGGCCCGGTTCGGCGGGGGCGCCTGATGGCCGTCCCTGCGGTCGCGAAGGCCGCCCACACGCTCTGGTCGCTCCTGCCGGAGGAGAAGAAGCGATGGCTCCTCGCGTTCGCGGGGCTGTCGCTGTTGTTGCTCGTGGTCCTCGTCTATACGCTCGTCGGGGCACTCCTCGCCTCGTTCGAGGCAGAGCGCGACGTCGACGTGCCGAGCATCGGGACGGGCGTCCTGTCGCCCGATGTCATGCGCTACGAGACGCTCGTCCGACGTTATGCGGAGGCGGAAGGGATCGGTGAGTACGTGCCGGTCCTGTTGGCCAAGATGCAGGTCGAGACGCGCGGGCTCGGGAACGATCCGATGCAGTCGTCCGAGAGTGGCTTCAACACGCGCTATCCGAACGTCCCGAACGCGATCCAGGACCCAGAGTACTCGGTCGAGGTCGGCGTGAAGGCGTTCAAGCAGACGCTCGAGATGAGTGGGCGGGATCTCCCGCTCGCCGTCCAGAGCTACAACTTCGGCCCCGGCTATATCGCCTACGCGAAGGACGCCGGGGGCCATTCGGAGACGGTGGCGAAGGCGTTCAGCCTGAAGATGGCCAACCAGCTCGGCTGGACGTGCGACGACTGGCGGGCGCCGTATTGTTACGGCGATCATACGTACCAGAAGAAGGTGTTCGACTATCTCACCGTCGCACCCGACGGGACCGTCTCGCTCGGCGGGTCGAGCCTCGCCATCGGCGACCTGCACACCCCGCTCGTCGAGTCCCTGTTCCGGGGTCGCATGACGTGTGGGATCGGCTGTTACGCCGGACACCCGGGCTATGACTGGGGCGTCCCGATCGGGACACAGGTGTACTCGATGACCGGCGGGATCGTCGTCAAGGTCGTCGACGGGCGCGCGAACAACGCGCCGACCGGCCGACCGGACTACGGGAACCACATCCAGGTCCGCTACGGCGATGTGCAGGTGACGTACGCGCATCTGTCGCCGGGCACGCTCCGCGTGCGACAGGGCGACACGGTGAAACCGGGCCAACCGATCGCACTGTCCGGCAACTCGGGCAACTCGACGGGACCCCACCTACATGTCGACATGTTGAAGGGGCCGAGCTTCGCCTACACGATCGACAACGCGGTCCGTTTCTTCGACGAGATGACCGCATCGAAACAGATCGCGCAGAATCATTGAAACGAACAAGGAGGAAACTTGGATGAGAGAAAAACATCAGATCATCTTGCGTGGGGTGATCATCGCCGGACTCGTCGGCATGACCCTGTTCACCCTGTACCGCATAGGAGACACGGACACGTCCGGGGCAGGGATGGACGTCCCGCCACCGGAAACGAACGAGCGCGAGGAGAAGGAAGACCTCGTCGCCAAACAGAACGCGGTCATCGCACAGCTGCGTGACGAGATCGCGACGTTGAAGGCGGGAGAGGACGACGCCACAAAGACGCCCGGGGAGGACGCCGATCCGACGCCTGAACCGTCCGGGACGGACGCGGAACGGATCGCCGACACGGTCGCCTTCGCGACCGACTACTGGACGTATGACGGCCCCGACGACCTGTTGAAGCCGTCCGTGCTCGACCGGCTGACGGACGGGTTCCGGGAACGTCTGGAGACGGAGCCGGCGCCCCCGTCCCCGTCATTCGAGGCAGAGGTGAAGCACGTCGAGGCGTACCTCCGACATGACGACGAGACCCACGTGACGGCGTTCGTCGAGGTGAATCAAACGGTCGACATCGCCGGCAAGAAGAGCGAGGACAACGTCCTAGCCCGCGTGCACTGGACGTCGACCCCGGACGGTTGGCGCGTCGATGACGTGACCGTCCCGACGGTCGGGGTCACGATCCCCGACGCGCCGGAAGGGGGTGGGGAGGGATGAACGGAAGACTGAGCCGGTCTCCCTCGAAATGGTACGCGCTGGCGTTCCTGACGGTCATCCTCCTGATCGCCGGGCTCGTCCTGTTCGGTCGGGTCGTCTACGTCGAGGAGACCGAATACGTGACGTCACCCGGCACCCAGATCACAGTCAAACAGGACGAACAAGCGCTCGGGAACATCATCCTCTGGGACTGGTTGTATGACCCGGACGACGGGTCGATGCAGGTATTCCTCGGCAAGGGGATCGGTGTCCCGGCCGACTATTTCGCGGACGGCAAGATGGACCTCGTGGCGTTCGTGAAGCACCCCGGCGACACGTCGCCGACGGTCGAGAACGTGTATGAGGACGCCGACAGCGCGGTCCTCGAAGTGACCGGCGTCCCGCACAAGTTCGGGGCGCTCGCGCTCGACCTGACCCCCCACGGGGTGACTCGGGAGACGAACCCGGACGTCCTGTTCGAGCGTCGTAAGCAGGCGTTCAGTGGCGAGAAATCGGAGGAGGAGGAGACGGACGAGACGACACGACTGTTCACGTCGGACGGCGTCGTGAAACGTGTCGACGCGCTCGACGCGGACGCGGACGCGTTCCGGGAACGGACGCACGACCGCCTCGTGGCGGAGCTCGAATGGCGTGTCGAATCGTACGAGGA
>NZ_LR733664.1:0-2737 GCF_902506275.1 Exiguobacterium sp. 8A
GTCTGCGATCACCTGCCCGGCAGCTGGCGACAGCCTTGCCCCTGGTGAAGCCATCACGTGCACTGCTACCTATGCCGTCACCCAAGCCGACCTGGATTCCGGCTCACTTCGCAACAGTGCCACCGTCACCGGTAACACTCCCGGCGGTCCGCCCGTGGCGCCGTCCCCGCCGAGCACAGTGAACGTTCCCACCGATCCGCAAGGATCGATAACCGTGGTCAAGACCGCCGACCACAAGACCGTCGCCGGGGTTGGGCAGACCATTCGCTACAACTTCGCGGTCACCAACACCGGGAACATCACCATCCGCAACGCACAAATCGAGGACCGCGACTTCACCGGCACGGGGAAGTTGTCGGCAATCACCTGCCCGGCAGACATCAGCACACTCGCGCCAGGGGCGACCGTGGACTGCACCGCCACGTACGTTACGACCGCAGCCGATGTGACCGCCGGCGCTATCTCGAACAGCGCAGTCGTCGCAGGCGATCCGCCGTTCGGCGGCGGCCGGATCCCGTCAGACCCGTCGACCGCGGTCGTGACGTTGAAGCCTGGCCCTTCTGGCCTTGCCTTCACTGGCGCTTCCGTTGAAACGCCGATCGGTATCGCACTCATCCTGCTGCTCGGCGGGGCAGCGCTCTTCACCATCACCCGCCGACGCCGACGGGCGTAACCAACCAACGATGGGGCGGGACCGGGATACCGGGCCCGCCCCATCGTCATTCGTCAGAAAGGCACACGCTTATGCGCCAACACACCACAACCAATCTTGTCGCCGTCGCCATTGCAGCAACCCTCGCGGCCGTAGCCCTGACTGGATGCAGCCCCGACACGCCACAACCGACGCCGACCACCAACAGCACTCGGTCCGCCGGCCCGCAGCTGCTCGGTCAAACCCCCGGCGTCTCCGGGGCCATCGACGTCCCGACAGAAATCACGAATGACGCCAACAAGCGAGCCTCGGTAACGCTGCAGAAGTGCGCAGCCACGAAGACTGGATGGCAGGCATCCGGGAAGATCAAGAACACTGGCAAAACGACCGGCAGCTACTTCATCACTGTCTTCTTCACTGATACTCACGGCACAGTCGTTGGTTGGAGCCAAGTCCGAGCCGAAGCGGCGAGTGAGAAGGGTGAGCTGTGGAAGGCAGCTGCGACCTTCACGGCGCCCTCTGACACCACCTGCGCGATCGCCGGAGTCAGTTAATGGGAGTAGCGGCTCCGGGCGTGATGCCCACACTCTTCGTACGGAGCCGGATGAGATGACAACGGTTCTGTCCCGCCAACGGTAAGACCCAGGCCCGATCGGAGAACGCGAGTGCATGGCTCGGAGCCGCTAGAACTCAGATCGTCGCCACGGTGCAGGCAGTGTCGTCGCGAAAGGCAGCTCGGATTCTGCCGGATATCAGTTCAGGCACATCGGCAGGCTAGGACGGCACGCTCGCAGGCTGCCCTCCCGGAACAGTATCGGGAGTACGTCTTGAGACCCTACGGTTGCGAGACGTCTCGCGGTGCGGCCCGCTCCCCCACATCAGACCCTGCGCTGACCGTCTTGCAGCCATGTCTCGCAAGAGCTCGGCGGCTCTTGCGTCCTGGAGGTCGGTTAGGAGACAGGGTCGACTGCGAAGTGGATAGCGTCGTCGACGGACACAGGCGCGCTGGTCTCGGTGCCCTATAGCCGATCGGCTACCGCACACGTGCGGCCGTTTCTGGAACCCGCCAGGATCCGGGGATCTCGGTGTCTCAACAGACCCGCCCGGCGATGTGCCCGGTGACGGTTCCGCGCATACCGCCTGAGCACCAGGGACGGCATCACTCTTGTCCGCGCCCTGCTCCGCGACTTCTGCCTAGGCCGTGAGCCATGCACTCGCCTTCTCCGACCGGGCCGGGCTCCCAAGCGGCCGAGGGCCGCGGCATGCGGGGTGCGGGGTGCGCGGTGCGCGGTGCGCGGTGCGCGGTGCGCGGTGCGCGGTGCGCGGTGCGCGGTGCGCGGTGCGCATGATCGTTCGATAAGCCGACGGCGGTCCACCCCGAGGATGATGCCTCGCGGGGACGCGCGACTTACCGTTGGCGGGATGCGCACAGAACCGTTGTCTCATCCGACTCCGTCCGAAGAATGTGGGCAGGCTCGGACAGGGCTCGCCGTCGGCCGGACGCGCGCGGCCCGGAGCAGCACACGTCGGGCGCAACTGCTCGCGGAGCGGGATGCTGCGAGAGCCGAGCACGCAGTCGCGATCGAGCAAGAGCGTCTCCGGGCCGCTCGTGAGATGCACGACGTTATTGCGCATCGCTTGGCGGCGATCCTTGCGCTGGCCGAGGGAGCGCAGTTCGCGCGTGCAGCGTCGAGCTCCGCGACCGAACAGGTCGCCGCAGCACTCGAGAGCATCGGAGCGCTCGGCCGTGATGCTCTCAGCGAGACTCGTGGGTTCCTCAGCGGGCTGCGCACTGCAGGGAACGTGTCGCCGACGAATCCAGACGAGCTCTTACTCAGGCTCCGGGAGATTAGCCCACGTGTGGGCGCTGACGCAGACCGGTCTGGCGGATGACGAGAGCAGACCCTCGACACCGCTCCTGGTCCCCTACCCGGGCCCATGGGCACCGGTCTTGCCGATATCAACGACGAGGTCTGCGCAGCGCGGCAAAGAGTTGCAATGCCGCCGTCATGGCCCGCCTCCGAGCGAGGCTGAAGAGCCAGCGTCCGCGCCGTCGGGCGGACCTGAATCCCCAGCTGCTGAGCG
>NZ_LR733669.1:0-1097 GCF_902506275.1 Exiguobacterium sp. 8A
GCTGCATGTGCCGGATCACCGCGGCGGTCTGCCGGGCGCTCATCGCGTGCACGTTCTTGTAGCCGGCGCCGACGAGCATGCGCCGCATGCCTTCGATCTCGTTGGCCATGAACCGCCGCCACCCGAGGGCTGCGTCGCCGTGGCGGGCGGCGCGGCGGGCGAATCGGTCGGAGACGGGCCAGGAGACGGTGAACATCGGCCGCTGCATGAGCTGACCGGCGGCGACACCGTCGACGACGTCCTTGTAGGAGTGCAGCAGCACCGCGGGGACGCTGTTGTCGCCGTTCTCCGCCATCCACGCTTCGTGCTGTGCGGAGTCGGTGGGCATGTTGCGGCTGATGGTCTGGATGCGCTTGGCGAACCCGAGCGGGTCACCGAGTGATGCGACGACGGCGGAGAAGCCGGCGGAGGCGACGTCGAAGACCTGGTCGGTCTCGATGCCGGTGACCTGCCCGGTCGTGGTGAAGGTGACTGCGAGGTACTCCTCGCCTTCCGGGGTCTGGTGCCACTGGATCCCCGGTTCGCCGACACCGTCCTGCAGCCACAGCATTCCGGTGACCCCGTCCGGGGTGTCCCGCATCGCGTGGAGCTCCTGCATGCTCTCCCGCTTCTCTTCGCGGGTGCTCGCCTCGGCCCACCGGTCGGTGAGCATGTCCCAGCCGTCCTGGTCGAACGGGACGAACTTCGTCGTTCCGCGGCGGAGGCGTTCCTTCCATCGGGCGGCCTTCATCCGGCGCTGCAGGATGGTGTTGTTCGCGGTGTCGATCGTCGCGAACCAGGCTGCTCCGACGAGGACCGCGCCGACGAGCAGGGCCCAGAGCCCGATGACGAACACGGAGACGAGCGTCACGGTGATGCTCGAGCCGAGCGCCCAGAGTCGGGGCTTGGAGATGCGCCCGCCGAACAGGCCACGGTGGGCGCTGTCGCCGCCGATGATCGAGGTACGCATGCTCATGCCTCCTGGTGGGTTCCGTGGTCAACGGCCTGCTCAGCGGCCGTCGACGCGGCCTGGGAGGCCTGCTGCGCGACCTTGAGTGCGGAGTTGGCCAGCAGGATCCCGACGGCAAGGGGCGCGCCGACACCGGTCGACGCGGTAC
>NZ_LR733670.1:0-3850 GCF_902506275.1 Exiguobacterium sp. 8A
GGCCAACAGGACGAGCGCGATCAGCCAGCGCATGACCTTCACTGTGTCGCCCCCTCTCCTCCGGGTGCCTCGACGTGCCGTCTGCCCTTCCGATAGGCCGCGTCCATCTGTTTGGCTTCGAGTTCTTTCTGACGAAGGTCGGTCGCGACCTGTCGTAGCGTCGGCGCAAGGTATTCATAGACCCGTCGGCACTCCTCTTCTTCCATACTGAACGGGTTCACGAATGCCCCTTTCTTGTCGTCCGGGACGACATGTTCTCTCAATTCTTCCACGAACAGCTCCATGATCCCGAGGAAGCCGTCAAACATCTTCCCGTAGACCGCCTGGGCGTTTTCAAGCGAACGCTGCGCTTTCAGGATCACTTCGAGCTCTCGCGTCTTCTGACGGAGCATCAAGATTTCCTGGTTCTGTCGTGTCACCGTATATTGGTGTTCCTGTAGTTCTTCATGGATATAGTTGATCGTCTCGTCAAAGGACGAGAAGTGATGTTCCATTCTCAGATCATTCAGGCGGTCGTGTGTTTCAGGGCTGACTTTCATACTGATTCGTGTCATCTCATTCCCTCATTTCTCATCGTTTTGGTCTGGTCATAAGCATCCATGTTTCCATTTTCCCGTCGATGGATTCCACCGACCCGATCAGTTTCTTCAGGTGCTTCATCATGTCTTCTTGGTTCAGGAACGCCCGATGGAGCTCGGCGTTCTGTTTCTGTAGGGTCTCGATCTGTCGGACTCGCAGGTCGTCGATTTCCTGTTGTGCTTTCAACTGTCGATACAAAAACGAGATGGTCATTTCAAAAGATGAGAAGCCCTGTTCGATCCGTAACTCATCCAGACGTTCGTGCGTCTCCGGGCTGACTTTTATACCAATCCGTGCCATATCCTATCGCCTCCTCTTTTCTCATCGGTCTAGTTCGTCACGTTCCCGTGCCATCGCCCGGGCACGGAGCTGGCGGTATTCCTGTTCATGACGACGCTCCTCCTCGCGCACGGTGCGGTCGAGCTGGTCGAGCAGTCGCCCGTCGGAGATCGGGAGGACCCGCGCCGCCGGCGCGAGGGCCGTGATCGACTGACGGCGGGGGGTCTCTGGTTTTACCGGGGCGCCACGCCCCGGCTTCCCGTTCGTCCCCCGTCTCTTGTCCTTCCGGGGGACGGACGGGACCGCTGACTTGCCGGTTCGGCCTCGGCGTTCCTCTCGCGTGTCGGGTGTCGATTTCCCCTTCGGTTGTTCCTTCGACGCGTCACGGTTGCCCGCTGACGGCTCCCCCTTTTCCCGTCCCATGGTCGGGAGGGCGAGGTCTTCGGTCACATCGGGTCTCGCCTTCGCCTGAGTGAGGAGCGTGTTCCCGAGTCGCTGGTACAGGTCGGCCCGCCGGTTGTCGGCGTACTGTCGCTCGAAGCGTGGCGAGCCCCCATAGGCACGGACGTGGACGCGCTGTTCGCGCTCCAAGCTCTCCTTGAGGTCGGCCCATTCGGTCGCCTTGTGCGTCTCGAGGTAGTGCGTGCTCGCCCGGTCGATCAGCTCCCGCAGTTCGGGATGATGTTCCTTGATCTTCTTGTAGTTCTGTTCCTTCTTCTGTGCCGGGAGACGTCGCCGGATCTCGGCGAGATGTCGGTCGAGCGTCGGGTCGGACCACGCCAGCCGTTCGTCACGCAACGGCTCGACGATCCGGTCCCGGGTCAACGCCCGGAGGCGTTCGAGTTCCGCATCCCGGTCCGTCAGCCCGGACAACAGACGGCTCTTCATCGTGTCGCGGACGGCGTCCTTGCGGAACGCCTCCTGTTCGGTCAACGGCTCCCGCTCGCCGACGGTCGCGATGTGCACGTGGATGTTGTCGGTGTTGCGATGAATCGACCCGACCCACAGGAGGTCGTCCCGTCCCATCTTCTTGCCCATGCCGTCCATCATGTCACGGACGGCGTCACGCAGGCGCCCCTCGTCGAGCCGGTCGGTCCTCGCGTCGTACAACTTCTGTTCTTCGAGCCACCGGTTGTCGAACGAGACGACGTCCTTCAGGAGATGGCCGTCGCGTTCGATCGAGTCGTCGAACCGGGCGATCAGGTCTGCCCGTTCCGTCTCGCTGATTGTGTCCCGTTCGCCCGTGAAGACGCCGAGCGAGCGCGTCTTCTGTTCGTCTTCCATATAGGTCGTATACCGTTCGATGGTGGGGTCGATGCGATCCTCCGTGTCGGTGAGTTCCATCTCGTCGAATCGGTTCATGTATGCATAGTAGGAGGCGACGGACCCGATCTCGCGCGTCTTCGTCGGTCTGTCATACTGACACTTCAGGACGATACCGGGCGTGCCGGACATGTCAGCGCACGTCCTTTCGGGTCGTCATCTTCCGCGTCATCCATTCCTGTTTCCAGCGTCTGATCTTGGCGTCGATCGAGCGTCTCAGTTCGTGGAACAGTCGGATGCGCGACCGGTCGCCGTTGCCTTCGAGGCGGAGCCGCGCGAAGGCCGCCGACTGGATCGCCATGACGTGGAGCGCCTCCTGTTCCGAGTCACAGCCGTATCGCTCACAGATGCGTTCGAGCTCGATCTGTGCCTCCGGTTCGAGCCGGAAGACGACTGCGCGGATCGCACGTGGGCGGTAGGCATACAGTTCGGATGTCGTCGTCTTGTGCATCGGTCACCCCTCCTCCCGGTCACGTTTTCGGGTGACGGGCAGACGCTCGTCGAGTCGTCGGGCGACCTCGACGAGGACGTCCTCGACGCCCTCGATCCGGTCCGCCAGGTTCAGGAACTCGACCGAACGAACGACCTGCCAGTCGACCGATCGCTGACGGATATCACCGTCCGCATAGGCCTCGAGGATGTACACCATCAATTCGTTCCGGCTCCATCCGACCTGTTCCGCTCGCGTGTCCAACAACTCGACGGCCGGTTTGCTCAACCCACGTACCAGTACATCCATCTTCTCTGTCGACCGCTTCGGTGGTCGCACACGTCCGCCCGTTGATTTTTTCGTTTCCATCATCTCGTTCCTCCTCCAAATCCATTCGTTTTCTCGGTCTCCCGGATCACGTTCGCCCGTTTTCAGGAAGACGATTGTTGTTCATCAAATCACCTTTTGGATGACAGGATGGACAGCTTGTACACCAGCCATTTGGATGCAAGGGAGAGGGTGACTAGAGCATAACTGTAATTTGATATCAAATGTGTATCAAATTACGCCCAAATCGCGGTAGTACCGCGATTTCAGGACGATATCAAAAAAACGCTCAATTTCCCCCTCTTGTCCCCCTGTTTTTCGAGGCCTGTTTACAGCCGTTTACTGATTCTTCCCCTCTTTGTCCCCTTCCGGGTTTACAGGTTGCCTGTCATCCACTCGCCGTTTTTCGGTCGGCGACTCTCCTGTTTTCCTGTTCCCAATGACGCGATTGGCACACAAGCTACTTGAGTGCCAATCTGTCGATTTCATGTCGCGAATCGCGCGATGTACGATCCGTTTTTGTCATGTTTCGGCGACGGAGATGGTCGTTTTTTTGTCGATCGGGCGTTCAGTTCGCGAGCGATTCGAGACGTTCACGCGTCACGTCGCGTGCCTCCTCGTGCTCCTCGATCTGGAGTTCGTTCGTCGTCATCCGCGTCGTGTTCTGTGTGATCTTGCTGTCGATCTCGCGCAGTTCCTCGTCCGACTTGTTCGCCCGTTGGGCATCGAGCTGGGCGTTCCGTTTCACGAGTTCTTCGTTCTCATAGAGGAGGTTCACGATCGCCTCCTCGTACGATTCGACACGCCATTCGAGCTCCGCCACGAGGCGGTCGTGCGTCCGTTCCCGGAACGCGTCCGCGTCCGCGTCGAGCGCGTCGACACGTTTCACGACGCCGTCCGACGTGAACAGTC
>NZ_LR733671.1:0-1125 GCF_902506275.1 Exiguobacterium sp. 8A
GCTGCTCGACGGCACCCACCTGTGGGGCCGTCGAGCAGCCGGGTGCGGACCGGCAGCGCGGTCGTCATCGGTCGACCGGCGCGAGTTCGGTCCGGGCGGGCGCGAGTTCCGCGCGCACCGGCGCGAGTTCCGCCCGGACCGGTTCGACGACGTCGCGGTGCCGGACGGTCGCCAGGCACGGGAAGCAGACCAGGTCGCCTTCGCGGACGTCGGCGGGCAACGGAGCCGGGAGGCGGTGGAACGGACCGTCGGCCTGACCGTCACAGCGGGTGACGACGTACATCGGGGAGAGGGGAGCGGTGCTCCGGCGTCCGATCAGGCGCACCTGGTCGAGCACGGCGCAGGTCGGCAGGACCGCGTCCAGTTCCAGGAGCACCACGCCGGGGCGCGGTCGCCGCACGCGGGTGACCGACGCCACGGCGACGCTCACGTCGCGGGCCACCCAGCCGCGCGGCCGGTACCGCGGCGGGGACTGCTCGGCGGTGTGCACCGTCGGGGTGCCGGTGAGGTCGGCGAGCCGGACCATCGAGATGGCCGAGACGAGCAGGTCGTCGGTGGTCGCGACGGTGTGGGCCGGCCAGAGGGACGGGTCCATCGGATCGGGGAGCGACGCGCGGAGCGTCGGCATGATCGCAGTCAGTGTCACGACCACACGCTTTCGCGCGCTCGAACGGCGGGGAAGGGCTCCTGACGGAACCCCTACGGCCGGCGGCGGAGTCCTGACGGAGTGCTCACCGGCGGGTGGCCGAGCGCAGCGCTGCGGTCCACCCGAGGGAGATCACGCCGGCACCGATCAGGGTCTTCACCACGCCACCGAGGACGAACGGGTACAGCCCGTACTGCAGGGTCTGCTGCAGGTCGAGGCCGAGTGCCACCGTGAGCCAGGCCATCCCGGCGGCGAAGGTGACGACGGTGCCCAGGGCGAAGGACAGCAGCGCGTTCCGCAGCGGGCGGTCGCCGAAGCGCTCGGCGACCCATCCGACCAGGGCCGCGGCGGCGACGAAGCCGACGATGTACCCGCCCGAGGGACCGACGAGCACGCCGACCCCGGCCGAACCGTCCGCGAAGACCGGCAGCCCGACGACGCCGAGCAGCGCGTAGACGAGCATCGACATGGCACCGCGG
>NZ_LR733676.1:0-1212 GCF_902506275.1 Exiguobacterium sp. 8A
GTCCGCGCGAAGGTGCGGGTGACCGGTGTCGCTTCGAGGAACGGTGCCATCGCCGGAGCACCCTCGGGCGTCGCACGCCAGGCCACGTACGTGTCGTGGTCCGCGGCGGTCGTCCACGACTCGACGACGACCATGCGCGCCGGGTCCTCGTCGTCGACCAGGACCTCGAGCGACTCCAGGCCGTGGAACGACGCGGTCTGTTCGAGCGTCTCGCGGATCGCACCCTGGAGCGCGTCTTCGGGGGCGTCGCTCTGGAACTGGACCTCGAGCAGGACGGTGATCGACATGGGGAACCTTTCGTCAGCGGTGTCCAAGCCAACTCCGGACCCCCTGCGCTTGTTCCGGGTCGGTCAGTCGAGGATGCGGAACCGGAGCGGATCACCAGGCCGGAGCTGCGCGGCACGGTCGACCGACCGGGGCGTCAGGACCGCGACGACCGGGTAGCCGCCGGTGACCGGGTGGTCGGCGAGGAACAGCACGGGGAACCCCTCGGGCGGCACCTGCAGCGATCCCGTCTCGACACCCTCGCTCGGCAGCTCGCGTGTCACGGAGCGGGCGAGCGGCGTCGCAGCCGTGGTGCGGACCCCCACGCGGTCGCTGTCCGCACTGACGGCGAAGTCCTGACCGGTCAGGGTCGATCGCCACTCCGGGGTGAACCAGTCGTCGCGCGGCCCGGGCACCACGTCGAGCACGACCGGCTCGTCCGGCCACCGCGGTTCGGGCTGCGGCACCGCGTCGACGACCGGCCACGAGACCCGGGCTCCGCCGACCGGCAGGAGGTCGCCGGCCGACAGCGGCGGCGGACCGAGGCGCGCCAGGGAGTCCCACGAGCGGCTGCCGAGCACCGGTTCCACCGCGAAGCCCCCGAGGACCGCGATGTAGGCGCGCAGGCCCACGGTCGCGGTGCCGATACGGAGCGTGTCGCCCGGGGCCAGCAGCAGCACCTCGTGCGAGGCCGCCCCGCGGACCGATCCGTCCGCCCGCTCGACCTCGACCGGGCAGGCCGCGCCGGTGGCGGCCGCCACCACGTACGCGTCGGTGCGGAGCGTGACGGAGCCGAGCACGGCCTCCAGGACGGCCGCGTCGGCACGGTTGCCGACCAGTCGGTTGGCGAGTGCCGCGGACCCGCGGTCGGCCGCGCCGGCCGCCCCGAGGCCCATGTCGCTGAAGCCCGGGCGACCGAGGTCCTGCGTGGTCACGCCGTAGCCGACC
>NZ_LR733677.1:0-2317 GCF_902506275.1 Exiguobacterium sp. 8A
GTATTTGCGACCTCATCATGGAATAAGACTGGCAGATGGCAGACCGATACTCTTCGTTTGAGCAGGTCGAGTTGCCGTTAGAACTACCAACTGGTGCGGAACGCGACCGCTGGTCGTCATGCCAGGTCATGCGTGGCCACTTAACGGACGGCCGAGTGTGTGACACACGAGCGCCGTATCGGCGCCAATGAGAAGAGCCGGCCGCCCTCGAGGGCGCCCGGCTCTTTTTGTGGGGGAGTGGCGTCAGTGTGCGGCGTCGTATGCGTCGCGGACGGTCTGGCTGATGCGGCCGCGGGAGGAGACTTCGTGGCCGTTCGCGTTCGCCCATTCGCGGATCTTCGCGAGCTCTTCCGAGTTGCCGCGCTTCGGCGCGCTGCCCGCACTGGTGCGGCCAGCGCGGCTGGTGACCTTGCGGGCGGCGGCGATGTAGTCGGAGAACGCTTCGCGGAGCGCGTCGGCGTTGTCGTCGGTGAGGTCGATTTCGTAGTAGGCGCCGTCGAAGCCGAACGTGATGGTACGGCCCTTGCCGTCTTCGATGGTGTCGCCGGTGAGGTCGTCGACGAGGTGCGTGGTGACTTTTTGCGCCATGGGAGGTCGCCTTTCGCTCGGGGATCCTCTCCACCCTGGCATAGCTGATCCCGTAGAACGCTTCGTTCGTTCTTCTTCCGATCGGCTGGTCGGGCAGACTGAGCGGTGATGTCTGATTCGTCGCCAGCCGTATCCGGGTATGCCGCTGCTCTTGCCGAGCTGAAGCAGCAAGTGCGTGCTGCCCGGTTCACGGCGCAGCGCCGCGTGAACACGGAACTCATCCGCCTCTATTGGGGAATCGGCGCAACGATCCTGCAGCGTCAGGGCGAGGATGGATGGGGGAGCAACGTCATCGGTCGGCTCGCGACGGATCTGCGTGCTGAGTTCCCGGAGATGAAGGGCTTCTCCCCGCGGAACCTCGCCTACATGCGAGCGTTCGCGGCGGCGTGGCCGGACGAGCAGATTCTGCAACAGGCTGTTGCACAACTGCCCTGGGGGCACATCACCGTCCTCCTCGACCGGCTCGATGACCACGAGCTCCGGGACTGGTACGCCGGCCAAGCGGCCGCCCACGGGTGGTCGCGGAACGTCCTCGAGCACCAGATCCGCTCCGCAGCGCACGCCCGGCTGCAGGCGGCGCCGACGAACTTCGCTGAGGTGCTCCCGCCGGGGGACTCGGATCTGGCGCAGCAGATCACGAAGGACCCGTACGTGCTGGACTTCCTCGCGCTCGACGGTGACGCGAAGGAACGCCACCTCGAGCAGGCACTGGTCGATCGGATCATCGATACCCTCCGCGAGCTCGGGGAGGGGTTCGCGTTCGTTGGCCGGCAGGTGCACTTCGACGTCGACGGGGACGACTTTTACGTCGACTTGCTGTTCTTCCACGTCGAGCAGCTCCGGTATGTCGTGATCGAGCTCAAGACCGGAAAGTTCAGGCCGGAGTATCTCGGCCAGCTCGGCTTCTACGTCGCACTCGTCGACGACAAGCTCCGCCGACCTCAGCACGCGGACACGGTCGGCTTGCTGCTGGTCGCGGACAAGAACGACACCGTCGTCCGCTATTCACTCGCAGGCCAGCAGACGCCGATTGGTGTGGCCAGCTACGACCTCCTTCCGCCGGCGGTGCGGGCGGCTCTGCCTTCGGAAGCTGACCTGGCTTCCGCGCTCACCACGGCGCAGGCCCCAGCGGACTCCTAGCGCCGGCTCGTCAGCGCCTTACGTCGCTAGGGAGACGTCCAGAAGCAGATCCGTTGTCGAGACGACGGCACTGTTCCGTGTCCGATGCTCACTCGGCGAGGGACCGCGGCGATACCGCAACCCGCTCGTCTTCGATTTCGATTCCGGTCAACGCAAGCGCGAGGCCGCGGTGAGCTCTCGTCTTCCACACAGCAATGATCGAGGCGATCGCGAGGCAGAACGCGAGGAACCCGGAAAACGGGAAGCCGAGTGCGAGCAATGTGGCCCACCCGCCGGATCCGAGTGCCCAGCGCGCCAACCGCTTCCCGACGTTCGGGACAGGCCGTGGCCTCAGACGCACGACGTGCTCGCCCAACGTGCGGCCGGACAGGAGGACGACGACGAGTTGCAGAAGAGGCGCAACGAGCGCGGACACGTCGACGAGTGCGGTGAGCTGCGGTGACTGTGGGTTCCGCCCGGCGGCTGTCCAGGCCAGCGCCGTTCCAAGGCTGATGGCAGCTGACACGAACCAGATAGCCAGGACGTCGGACAGGATGCCCGAGAACCTGCGAGCTGCTGTTACCGGTCGCGGCGCTTCAGCGTCGTCGGT
>NZ_LR733678.1:0-54037 GCF_902506275.1 Exiguobacterium sp. 8A
TGTCCAGCAATGCTTGTGCCCCTTTCGGCATCCCCGCCATGTCGTCCGCCACCGCGCCCTGTTTCCGCGACGTGCGCTTCCGTCCCGTCCCTGACTTCTTGCCGAAGACGAACTCGAGCTTGTAGAGCTTGTAGAGCTTGTAGAGCTTGTAGAGCTTGTAGAGCATAACTGTAATTTGATATCACATGTGTATCAAATTACGCCCAAATCGCGGTAGTACCGCGATTTCAGAGCGATATCAAAAAAACGCCGAAAATTTACTGAAATTTACCGACTTTTCGGGCTTGATTTACTTTTATAAACCGCAAAATTTACTCCAGTAAACTGCAAAATCTACAAAAGTAAACGCGTTTCCAAACAGCCTCCCTGTCATCCACTCATCGCCCGACGGGCGAATAAATCAGAAGACAGGCCGCACAGAATCGACAACGACATGACACGGGACACGACGCAATGGATCAACGAACGGATCGATCGACCGACAAAAAGTAGGACGCATGTTGTCACTGACTCATGACAAAAACGTATCGCAACTTGCGCAAGTTGCGATACGAAATTGACGAATCGGCACGCAGGCATCCTGTACGCCAATCGCGTCGTCACGAACAAAAAAACAGAGAGTCGTCGACAGAAAATCGACGAGTGGATGACAGGCAACCTGTAAACCTGGAGGGAGAAAAAGGGGAGAAAAATCAGTAAACCGCTGTAAACAGACCTCGAAAAACAGGGAGACAAAAGGGAGAAATCGAGCCTTTTTTTGGTCCCAGCTTGAAATCGCGGTACTACCGCGATTTGGGCGTGATTTGGTACCCCTGTGGGACCAAATTACAGTTATGCTTAGTCATCCTTCCCCTTGTATCCAAGTGGGCGGTGTACAGACCGTCCACCCTGTGACGCAAGAAGTCGTTTCGCGAACAAAAAATCACCTGACACCGTACAGGGAGGGGGGACTCTTTTTTTGGTTTTGGAGAGGAGAATAGATCGACATGCCGAACGAATCCTCCATCCTTCGACACAAAAAAAAGACACCCGATACACGAGTGTCCTGCATCTGGCCGATCCCGAACAAGGGAGTCGTCCCTCACCTCAAAAACGCCTCAAAAGTTTGTGAAAACGGGCGTTTTTTGTCTGATTTTCAGACTTTGGCTTGAGAGCGTCGTCAACATTGCGTGGAGTTTTTATTTCACGCAAACATGCCTCTTTTTCACGCCTTCAGCGCGTTTTCTTCTCACGTCATCACGCCTCCCGACCAACTCATCGTCTCACATGTCGTCGCCTCCGCTTCACCTACTCACGTGACAACCGACAGAGGCGTATGCGCCGTAGCATCCCCAGAACATGGGAAGGGGCGCCCGTCGGTTGCCAAACAGTCTCATGTTCAAAAATGGGAAGTCCCCCGTTCTGTTTTTGAACATTCCACTCTCTAAACCGGGTGTATGGTGTGGTGGGGGGATGGGTCCATCCCCACTACATATCCATGAAAAGGGGAATCAACCCATGACCAAACGATCAACAGGAACAACAAACCGACGGAAGGCGCACGTGAACGCCCTGCGCGGGGCGACGCTCGCGACACTCCTCGCCGGCTCGCTCATCGGCGCGCAGCCGACGGGAGCCGAGGAGACCGGTCCTACCGCCCTCTCGACCCGGGAGGCGCTCACGCCGTTCGAGTCGTCGCTCGCCCTCCTCATGGACCTCGCGGCGCCCGTGCCGATCGACTACTACCAGGGACAGGACCGGGTGACCGGCACCGTCACACCGGACGTGAAGAAGGTCCGGCTCTACAAGGGCGACACGTACGTGCGCACCGGGCAGATCCAGGACGGACGCTTCGCCATCTACACGCGTGACGTGCACCCGCGCGCCGGTGAGGACTGGAAGATCGTCCCCGTCGGGGAGGACGGGCGACCGGGACAGGTCGCCACGCTCGACGCGGCGCTCTCGACGTCGGCCGTCACGACGGTCGACCCGTATGTCGAGGGAGACACGTACCTGACCGGCAAGACGACGGCGGCCGACGCGATCCGCCTGTATGTCGACGGCGAGGAGAAGCGCGCCGTCAAGGTGGACGCCGACGGCACGTTCAAGCTATACGTCCTCGACTTCGGCCTGGAGTCGGGCACGGCCCTCGAGGTCGTCGCGCTCGACGCGGAGCGTCGCGAGGGCGCCTCGACGACGACGACGTCCGAGACGTTCGTCCCGGCGTACAAGGTCGGACGTACAAATGCCCACATGGACTTCGGCTCGATCCTCGCCGCCTATGGAGAACCCGGATACGGTGTCGCCGGGGCGCGCCTGTACATCGACGGCGTCTACTACAACACGGTCGGGCTCAACATGTACAATGACGCCTTCAACATCCATTTCTACCTCCCGGACGAGAGCTACGGGAAGTCGGACACGAAGGTGTACGAGATCGTGACGCTCGACGCCCGCGGGCGCGAGGGCGGGCGCGTCACCCTGACACCGGACATCCGCGTTGCTAGCGGCCACAACCTTGGCTATGACGAGTTCGTGGCGTACGTCGGGCGCGGGACGCACCGCGTCGTCATCAAGGACGCCGCCGGGCAGGTGCTCGACGCGGCGGACCACAAGGATGGGGTCGTCATCTCTGTGCCGATGGACCGGGACAAGTACACGTCCGGCGAGACGTACTACGTGTATGGCGTCGACTCGAAGGGGAACGAGGGCCCTCCGGGGTCGTTCGTCTTCCAATGGACGAACGCGTCGTATGAGACGTACACGCCACCGACCGAGAAGGGCTGGCCGATCGGGGGGGCTACACGATGAGCCACGTCTACACGGGCACCCCGGCGGTCGTGAACGGGTTCATCAGCGTCCTCGACCCGGCCGTCCGCCAAAACCTGACAGGGAGTGACACGATCCAGGAGATCCCTGACAACGACTTCACGAACACGTTCGATGCCTGCCTCGCCTACGCGTCGGAACACAAGTTGAACGTGTTCGTCCCGGCCGGTCTCTATCTCGTCCGACGGATCGCGCTACGCCGGAACGTGACGATCCAGGGCGTCGGCGCCGAGAGTGACATCCGCCACCTGACGGAATTCGGCGTGTATAAGCCCCTCTTCTACAACCCGAAGACGGACAAGATCACCGACACGACGGGGTCGATCGACCGGGCCCACATCAAGGACCTGCGCGTGCGCCTTTCTGCATTCACCAACTATGGCTTCCATCTCGACCAGGTGTACGACACGGTCATCTCACGCGTCCACGTGCTCGCCAACGGATGTAAGGGGAGGGCGTTCCACGTCACCGGCGGCGCCGGGGAGGCATTCGGGCAGGGGACGGCCTACTACAACACGTTCTACGACGTCGTCGTGAACGGGGGCAATAATGGAGGGTACCTCGAAGCAGGGTTCGTCTTCCACCACAGCGCCAACTCGAACCGGGTCCAGAACTGTCGGGTCATCGGGGGGAACACCGGCGTGATGGTCGAGACAGGCTACACGAACCACATCCACGTGACGGGCTGCGCCTTCGAACGTGTCCGGTACGGGGTGAACCTGACCGGTGCCGCCTTCTGCACGGTGAGCGGGAACCGCTTCGAGCTCAACGAAGACGACGAGGATGCGTTCATCGCTGCCGGAGTGGGATACGCCGGTATCCGCCTCGGGACCTACGCCGGGGAACTCCCTGGCAAGGGGGTTGTCAAGCTCGTCTCTCGTGACAACTTCATCGCCGGCAACTTCTTCTCTGGCTTTGAAATAAACAGAAAGAACACACTCATCATGGACGGGCCGGAGAACGAGATGAACCAGGTGCTTGACAAGCGACGCATCCATACGTCGTTCATCTACAGTGGCATTGAGCGTGCCGACAACGGGACGCCGAAGAATGACCTGGTCGACGTCGGATGGCTGTCGGACGCCAACTTCCGGAACAACCATTCGATCCGGAACGCGAAGTCCATCCAGGACACAAAAATGATTCAAAACACGGGGACGATCCACGATGTCGACCTCCTGACGGATGTCCGTTCCGTGACGAACGTCGATGCCATCACCGGGGTCGGGACGATGTCCGATGTCGAGAGCCTCACAAACGTCACGGAAATCCGGGACGTCGACACGATCTCCTCTGTCTCATCCATCACGGATGTCGGGTCGATCCAGCTCACCCGCCTCACGGCGGAGCCGGTCGTCCCGGTCGAGGGGACGCTCTATCACCTCGACACCGCCACCCATCCGGAGGGGTACTACCTCTACCGGAATGGAGGCTTCCGTGCCCTCGTGCCGGAACCCACGGGACCGGTGGTGCCGACGGCTCCGGATCACCCGTTCTTCCAGCTCGACGCCCGGACGCTGTTCCGGGACGGCGTGTGGGAATACGACCTCCACGGCTGGTCGTCGCTCGAACGTCAGGTCGTCAGCGACCCGTCCGGCGAGCCGGTCGTCACGTTCCACTCGATCCCCGCATGGGGGCTGTTGGCGGACGGGATGACGATCGACGCGCGCAAGCTGAAGTGTCTGCGCCTGCGGGCGCCGAAGGGCGAGGCGTACTACCGGATCGCCGTGAAGGCGTATGACCGGGACGGGTTCCAGCTCGAGGACACCGGCGCGACAGAGGCCTATGTGCACCTGCATGGGGCCGTCGCGTCCGAGACCTCGTATTGGAACGAGACGCAGAAGCGACGCCAGAACCGGGCGAACGTGTATGAGGCGACGTTGCGCGTCCTCTCCGACGAGGTCTTCTTCCTGAAGGTGTCGATCTTCACCGGGGTCGCGATCACGACGGAGAACCCGATCACCTCGCTCGTGCTCGAGGTGCCCGCGGCCACGACGGCCGAGGCGCTCGCGGCCGAGACGCTCTCCGGGACGGTGTTCAAGAACCCGCTCTTCGACGGGAGCCTCGCCCCGCAGGGGTGACGACGTTCACGATGTTTATCTGTCAAAACCATCGTACGGGGAATCCCCTTCGATGAATCCAAAAACGAGTGCCTTTGGCACTCGTTTTTATTTCCATTCAAGTTTGTGCCCACGGAACCAGCTGACGAGAGCACTACGCATAGGCGAGGACGCGTGGAACGCCACAGAACCACATCGACCGATCGGGGTCTCATTTCTGGCGCTTGATATGGTCTGCCAATATGTTTTCGATCAACAAGTACAGGCTCATCTCGTGTTCGACCGCCATCTTTTTCAATCGTTTATGCAACATCGCGTCCATATCCAACGAGACTTTCTTTCGATCGACCCGTCCGGGCCTCGTCTCGATCTCGAAATAATCGTCATCCAACCGGGACTGGCCCGTGACCGGGTCGACCGTTAACGGCTCAGTTGCGATCTTCTTCGGTGTCGGTGGACGGATACGGGTCGATTGCACGAAATCGAGCACCTTCTTGTCCGCATTCGGATGGCTCCGGTCGATGTGCCACCGTTTCGTCCGTTGGTCGAACGTCGCACCAGCCGACTTCAGCGCCTCGCGAAGCTTCTCCTTGCCCACCGGGGCATACGCTTTCGCCAGATCGAGGAACTTCATGCGCTCGTTCAACTCCGTGACCTCGAAAATGGTCAGATTCTTGTCCGTCATAAGAAACAACCTTCCTTCTTAAGTTTTAACTAACCTTCCCTCTTCCCCTCTTTCATTCTAAGTTTCCGGGGCTAATCCCTTCTTGTTTGTCCTTCTGGATCGCCCTGCATCCTGTCGGATGGATCGGGCGATCCTCTCGAGATCCTTCTTCTCTCTGCTGAACGCACTTCGCTCCGGCGTTTACGCCTTCGCTCGCTTGTCGGGGCACATGCGGAACACGTCGCCAGACTACGCTAGGCTCGTATTCCTCGTGCCACATATGAATTTACATCTTCTACTGCTTCCTCGCTGATCAGTTTGCTTGTCGTTCTTTTCTTTTTAGAACTTGGAAAGAAAAAGACTTGAAACCAAAGAGCGCACCGGGCATACTCCGGTAGGGAAGATAGGAAACGGCTGGATGGGCAGACTAACCCCTTTGAAAAAGGATGCGGTTAAAATCTGCCCACCACGTTCTCCGTCTAGTGCAAGACGAGGTATCCGTATGTCTAGGCGTTCCAAGACTCCGGGGTGTCTCAACCCCGACATGTGACTCGCTGCGCTTTTATCGCGCACACAAGGCGTTTCCACGCCCTACCTTGCTGCCTTTCGGCGACTCGTCACGACAGTCAGGGCCGTCCTGCGGTCAGTGAACAGGCCGAAGACGTGCCATTCATGGTCTGAATCGTTCTGGAAAACGTACATCTATTCTCAAAAATTAACGCGCAAGCGTTCTCATTTTGAACAAGGCGAGACCCTTCGGGATACTAAAATGGTGAGTAGTTGGAAGTCGTTAGCCTAGAGTTTTCTTTTGATGGTTTCTTCTGGGAAATGACGGCTCCCAACACTCCGCCAAATGGTGTGCAGACTTAGGATGGTAGGACGAAAGCCACCTCTTGGACTGGGGTGGCTTTCGTTCGTCCTCTCAAAATATGCATGCATGCCGTCTCCTATTCGTTCATACGACAACTTGTCTATGCGATAGGATAAGGGTGTCCACGTCCCTGGAGACTAAAACCTGTTCGGTCTCTTCCTTCAGGGCGTCGATACCCTTTTTTGTGTTATGTGCATTGTCGTTAGATGTTCTCGTCACATCGGTCAGTAACACGTCTTGTTCAGCTCCCGGACGCTGCGTCCTTCGATCCGAATTCAAAGAATTCTCTATCTGGATATGTATGCGTTCATTTCGAAAGTCATAGGTCAACATGTTAGGTATGTAGAAGAAGGACGCCTTGGACGGGAGAGGAACAAAGAAGCCAGGGACCGCCCCGAAACGGTTCCTGGACTCCTTTTTAGATTTTCTTTGGCAAAGCTTGCCACCCACGCCCTCGTGGTTTCATATATAATCAAACATGTACGGGTTATCCCTACTTCCCGTGCGACAAGAAGCCTTTCCGACGACCGATCGGGAGGCTCTTTTTTATGTTTGATGGGGCGTTGATTCATTTCTGGTGTCCCCGCCAGGGAAGATGCCTTATACTAGGGAGGGCTGGGCGCGATCGATCAGATCGTGAAGGACACATGGGTCACTCCCGGTGGAACGCTCCTTCAAAGCGTTCCACGGCACACCCTCTATCCTCGACGAAGGAAGATCGGTCCCCCCAGCCATCTGGGACAGGCCTCCCACGGGAGGGTCCCGACACACCATACGAAGGACCGACAGGGCGGACACACCAGACAAGCGCTTACATCCCCTGCCGGTCCTTTTGTGCTGTCCATAGAGTCAAGGACTCGAAAAAAAGAGACCTGAACGCGCAGCTCTCCGGCGTTGACGCCTCCGACCCGCTTATCGGGGCACTTGCGGGACGACTCGCCAGACTGCGCTAGGCTCGCATCCCTCGTGCCACACGCGAGAAAGCCTCTTCTCCTGCCCCATCGTTGGCGTAGCATCATTATTTCACATACCACAATCGAAGATCAGGATAAGCATCAGGACCGGGAAAAGAACACAGATCGCCCGATCCGATACTTCTTACGAGAGAAGCGCTCCTCACAGGCCATCAGCTCTTCTTAGAACTACAACTTCGGGGACATAACGGCCCTCCAGTTGGCCGAACGGCTGTTGGACCACCTCGTCGTTTAGATTTCCTCGTCTGCGATTCACACGTTGTCCGGTCCGCACGCCGTTGGAAAGGCCGCCTTCTCCGTCGGTACGAGTTCCGTGCTCATGACGATGCCGATCGACGGCACGACCGTTCGATCGAACAAACACGAGAATGAACAGTCGGCCTACGTGACACACGCCTTATTGGCGGTCTCACTTCTTCGTGACCATGTCGACCACCACGGGGACATCCCGAGACGGATCGACGCGACAATCACGCTCGGTACTGCCATCCCTGCGATGCTCTGGGCCAAGAACAAGGCGCACGCACGACAGCTCGAATAACAGTTGCTCGGAGACCACCTCGTCACAATCTGGTTGGGCGATGAAAGAGTACGTGTATCGTTAGAGTATCAAACCGTTAAAGTGACCTCTGAAGGCGTGATTGCTCTATACGCTCTAGATTCAGCGCTACACAAACAAGGTAACTTAATTGTTGATATCGGAGAAGGTACGACGGAGTATGCGTTTACCAACGAAGGGATACCGGTTCCCTCATTGACTTCTGGAAGTCGTAACGGTGTGGGTCACGCCCTTGAAGGCGCGACTGAATCTTATGCTCGCCTGCATCGAATGGAATACTCTCGCCATACTTATAAGGCTAAAATGAAATCGAAGAAGGACTATGCCCTAGAACTACGCAAATTGTTCGAAAACCATAAACGTGTCCAGGCTCAAGAAATTGCTGAACAGACTGAGCGCCAATTAACACTGATCGAGAGAGATGCTGAACACGAAGTCGACAACGTCATTTTGATTGGTGGAGGGGCCGTTGTGTTCCAGCAAGGACTAGAACAAGCCTTGCTACCAATAACAAGCAAATGGAACGTGACCCTTGTTAGCGGGCTCGAAGACAGTGTGACCTTAAACCTGAAGGGATTATATATTCTTGCAGAGCAACTTGAGGAGCAACGTGTCAAAGAGGGTGTTATCGTTGAGTGATAAAAAACGTAAAACCGCCCTATCCCTACGCCTTAGCTCTTTAAATGATGTGGAATATGGAGCGATTGATCACTTCCACAACAAGCACAAGGGGAGCGTCCGGGCCTATGCGCAGATAATTCTGCTTATTAACGAACTCGCCGGGGACTTGGACTTCTCTCAGCCTCTAGAAGTGGCAAAGTTCCTTCAGTCGCTCGACGGTCGTCCAGTCCATGAGTCGCTCTCAGCGAAAAAGAGAGCCGATGAAACTTCGACGACCAAAAACAACCACGAAAAACCACATTTAGATATCGACGCTCTTTAAAGGTAAACACCAAGTTCACCCGTCATCAAAAGGAGGAACCCGATATGTATCGCGCCCATTCTGAGAAACGACATGAACCGATCCAGTCGAAGACCACGTTGGACCAGCTGGTCCCGCAGGATCATCTCGTCCGGAGACTCGACCGTCACATCGACTTCTCGATCGTGCACCGGCTCTGCGCCCCGCTCTATTCGAACACCGGTACGCCCGGCATCGATCCGGAGATCATCATCAAGATCATCCTACTCGGACCCCTGTTCAACATCCGTTCCGTGCGCCAGACCGTGAGGGAGGTTCAGACGAACCTCGCCTATCGCGGGTTCCTCGGTCTCGGCATCGATGAGAAGGTTCCCGACCATTCGACGATCAGCCAGGCCTACCGCCGACGCTTCCAGGGGAACGACGTATTCCAACAAATCTTCGAGGACATCGTCCGACAGGCGGAATCTCACGGTCTCGTCTCCGGGCGCATCCTGATCACGGATTCCACGCACATCCGGGCGAACGCGAACAAGAAGAAATTCGACAAGGTCGAGGTCGAACGGCTCGTCGGTGCGATCGAGGACGAGCTTCTCACCCGCGTGAACGAGGAACGGGCCGAACGCCTCAAGCTCGTTGAACATAAAAAAGACGAACCAAATCGCCATATGCGATTTGGTTCGTCAACAGCCTGAGTCCAATACATAATATTGGACTGTTTTCTTATCAAAAATACTAACAAAAGAATATTAACAATATTATTAACGATAACGATTACGCAAAAAATGAATCCTCTGTCCCTGAACATGAGACGAGCCCCTTCTTTGACATCATTGTATGATGTCGAAGAAGGGGGAATGACAATGTCGAAGTTTAAATCGTGGACCGTCGAATATATGGACCCACATCTGAAACCGATTGATTTTGTAGTCTCTGTTTTGGTATGTATGCTCTATATCTCTTGTGTCTACTCAAGGAATGAAATTCTATCGGATCCACTCACGCTATCAGGCATTCTGACTGTGCATTAGATATACATCCAGTTACGAGTCGCATACAACAAAAAGAAAGGCAGACGTCTCGAGAGCAATTAATTTAAAGGAGGTGCTCGTCCTGTCTAAAACCAAATATTTTTCCTCACTCGTGAACTCGGCGGTCCTCATCGCATGCCTCCTCTTCTTTCAAAGGACAGACGTCAATAGTTACTCAAAGTCTTAGTTACCATGAGCGCCCTAATCCTCAGTGAGTGGGTGACGATGAGGCTCTTCAGGCGGTTCGAAACTGAACGCGTCGCCCAAGGCGTCGTCATCGCTTCCGTCCTGTTCTTTGTCTTCATTGGTTTCTACAACCTTAGGTTTTGACACTCCCACGGCTGTAACCGCAAGCTTACCCTTCGGGATGAGTTGGAGTGTCAATACGCCTTGTCTTCACAAATCTGACCTTACATATCCTCTGGATAAGGGTCAAAAATGCCACGATAGTACGGCTTCATCGCGCCGAACCCGTACACGGCCACGATAACGAACAGAATATAGAACCCAAGGATCGCCCAGGCCCCCCACATCCCTGCCGCATCACGTGAGCGATAGTAACAGGCCAGTAACGGCATTGCCACGAATAGCAGAGACGCCGGCTTGAACGTATCATAAAACGACCCAAGGACTAATTCCCCCGGGGGCCCCTCGTTGTCCTTCGAGTCGACACCGTACACGTAGTACGTCTCGCCATGCGTGTGGCGCTCACGGTCGAGTCGGATGTTGACGCCCCTTGAGTTCAAAAAGGGAACAGCGTTCCGACTGTTTTTGAAAGCCTCTATCCATCTTCTTTTGCCAGAAACGACAAAAAAGACCCGGATCGCCGTGAGGGGCCCGGGGAGAATCGGTTGCCTGACGGTCCGCGCATCCCTCTCCATCATGTGTCAAACAGAGAAAAACGATTGGATGATCGACGGTGCTTGCATGCGCTAGGTTTTCGGTGTCTTCTGATGCGCGGGCCGGCGGGCGGTTTGTTGTCAGGGATTTAGTATACGATATCGCAGGGCGATGAGGCCTCGAAAACAGAACGGGGCATCCCCTTTTTTTGAGACGGGAACGTTGACCGGTTGCGCCCCCGGGTGGTCGTGGTATCCCGGGTCGCACCTGATTAGTTTAACGCATCGGACGGAGGGACGGGAAACGGAATGCCGTTCAGAACCTCCGGTGTTTGAACATGAGGTCAGGTTGAAAGAGGATGAGGTTACATTTCATCTTTAAAACGTTCGTTTTCCAAGCAACATGAGCCGTCCGTGTGAAGTCCTTGTGAAAGAGCACCGACCGGATGAGAGGGGGATATGGTGAAGTGGCGCCCCCTGCCCGTCTCGATCGGGATCGACAGCTACTCGGATGGGATGATCCCGGTTCCCCATCTATCGCTCCGTGTCGGACATAGAATCGTCGGATGACATCACCTGACGGCGCTCATATCATGTCGATCCGACCCGGACCACCACCATCCTTCTTATCATCATAATGTAGATGCATGGATTTGAGTAGTGCAAAATCGTCCTTCGGACCATCCGAGAGGCCGGCTGACTTGGATGGTCCGAAGGACCGGAACAAAGGGCTGGCAGGTGATCGATTCCATGAAGTATATCATAGAATCGAAAGAATCTAATCTCGACAGAGAGGCGTATGAATGGATCTCGTACGAGAAGAGGAGATACCGTCGCTCCATCCAGCTAAAACATATTGCCTATAGTCCTGTGGTTTTGTTATTAATTTGTCCATGTTTTTTTCGAAATACTATAAATCAATTCATTAATATTCATTAAACATCATTGTTTATGTGTTACTTGGAAGCAAATCAAAAGATTCATTATTGATTTCACCAATGATTTCTTCTAGGATGTCTTCCATCGTCACCAGTCCGGCGGTCTTCCCGTCCGTTGTCGTGACGATTGCCATATGGGTACGGCTTTGTTGCATTTTGGTCAACACTTTTTGAATCGGTGTCGTCTCAGGGAAACTAGGCATGTCATGGACGAACGATTTCGGTTCCGGGGTGCGACCCGCTGCCATGCTCGTCAATAATTCTTTCGTATTCAAGAATCCGATCAGTTTGTCCTTATCCTTCCCATCAGTGATCGGATAACGAGTATGCTCATACTCATCGATGACTTTGAACAGCTCATCGCGTGATAGTTGACTATCGACTGTGATCATCTCTGTTTTTGGAATCATGATGTGCTTTACGATACGCTCATCAAACTCGAAAATGTTTTTCAGGTAGGTCAATTCGGTTTGATTGATTTCCCCACTCTTAAAGCTTTCTGTCATGATCAGCTTCAACTCTTCTTCTGAGTGGGCTTCTTCATGCCCCGACGGCTCTACGTTGAACAATTTTAGGAATAAGCGGGCTGATCCATTCAATACCCGAATGAACGGGCTAGAAATTTTACCGAACCAGTAGAGAGGCGGTGCGAGCAACAGGGTCATTCGTTCGGCATACTGGATCGCCAATGTTTTTGGTGCCAATTCACCGATGACCACGTGTAAGAACGTCACAATCCCTAGCGCGATGGCGTACGAAAGCGTCGTAGCCAATGCGTCAGGCATTGCAAAGTAGTCGAAGACCGGCCGCAGTATTTTCTCGACTGTCGGTTCACCGAGTGCACCAAGAATGAGTGCAGTGATGGTGATCCCTAACTGACAGGCTGACAAATAGTAGTCCAAATCATTGGCCACTTCTTTGGCACGTACTGCTTTTTTGTTTCCTTCTGAAATGAGTTGATCGATTCTAGACATCCGTACCTTCAAAATAGCAAACTCGGACCCGACGAAGAACGCAGTCGCTAAAATCATTAATGCGATCAATATTAAGTTAACTATTATTTGTCCATCCAATATAGTTCCCCTGGTTCAGGGGATTCACCTCCATGTAGTTGAGTCAATCGTTTTGAGTGCGGCGTTATTTCGCGTGCTGCTGGAACGTCACTTGCTTGATTTGTTGGTGGTCCATTTCTGAAACGGTCCATACCGTGTGTTCATCCGTTTTCAACGTATCGCCGACTTTTACTTCTCCAATACTCTTGTATTGGATCCAGCCACCCAACGTATCGATATCGTCGCCTTCTTCGAAGGTCAAGCCAAATCGATGTTCTAAGTCTTTGAGTAACACACGTCCGTTAATCAAATACTGATTTTCATGAATTTGAGTGATTTCCGCTTGTTCATCCGCGTCGAATTCATCGCGAATTTCGCCAACGATTTCTTCCATGATGTCTTCCAACGTAATGACTCCGGCTGTACCACCGTACTCATCCGTCACGATGGCGATATGGACACGCGCTTGCTGCATTTTCAGCAAAGCGTCCTGCAGACCGGTCATTTCAAAAACGGTCGGGACTTCAAGGATGAAATTCTCAATATTCCATGGGCGCTCAGCAACGATATAAGGAAGCATCTTTTTCGCACTGACAAAGCCAAGAATCCGGTCCTTGTCGCCGTCTTCCGTTACCGGATATCGCGTGTAATTGTTTTCATCCAGAACTTCAACGATTTCTTGAAGCGTCATATCTTTGTCAATCGTCACCAAATCGGTACGAGGCACCATGATGTCTTTGGCAGATCGCTCATCAAAGGTGAAAACGTTCTCCATGTATGAGAACTCGGTTTCGTTAAGTTCGCCATCTTCCTGACTTTGCGCCATGACAATTTTCAATTCTTCTTCCGAATACGCATGATTATGACCGGCCGGCTGTGCACCAAATAGTCGTAACAGGACCCGCGCAGCCCCGTTCAGTGCCCAGATGAATGGCTTTAAAATTTTTCCGAACCAATAGAGAGGCGGGGCAAGTAATAAAGACATCTTCTCGGCATATTCGATGGCGAGCGTTTTCGGAGCCATCTCCCCTAATACCACGTGCAGATAAGTGACAAGTATGAAGGCGATGGCATAAGATGATGCCGCAGCGACGGCATCCGACACGTTAAAGAAATCGAAAACCGGATACATCAAACGTTCCACTGCCGGCTTTCCGAGGGCTCCTAAACCAAGGGCCGTCACGGTGATCCCGAGCTGGCACGCCGAGAGATAGTAATCTAAGTCACTGGCCACTTTTTTTGCAGTGATTGCTTTTTGGTTTCCTTCAGCAATCAGCTGATCTAGACGCGACATACGTATTTTAACGACTGCAAACTCCGAACCGACGAAAAAGGCCGTTAAAGCTAGCAATACGACTAATAACACTAAATTTATGAATGTAATTATATCCACTTGTTCTCCCTATAACAGGGATTCACCTCCGGTAGTTACTATAGCAAGTCAAACAGAGAAACCGACACCTCCATCCGATTCTCCAGCGCCTTACTGATTTGAAGCTTTACATGGGTTGGCGCTTCTTCCAATCTCGCGATTTTTTGTTGTAGACTTTCAAACTCTTCAAAAACGGATTCGACCAATACTTCAGAACTTAGTTCCTCTTTCTTATTTAGCGTCTCTTTGATTTCAAGGATTTGTCGGCCTTTGTTTCTTTAGAAGTTGAATACGTTCAACCCTTTGTGCGGTAGAAAGAATATAGTCTATAATTGCTTTCTGAACGCTGGAGGAGACGATCCGATTCATCTGTTTCACCCCTGCCTTCAACTGGGATATCGTCGTCGAATGTCTTGAGTAAGACGATATCTCAGTTATAGGCTTTGTTGTCATTCTCTGCGTTCTCGAACCGGTTGCCGATGACGCTACAGTTCTGGAAGTGGTTCAAGTTGGCAGTTTGTTGTCAGGACTTTAGTATACGACATCGCCTAGCGATGGGGCGTCGAAAACGGAACGGAGCATCCTCTTTTTTGAGACATGGAAACGGGAAATGAAATGTCGTTCAGGACCTCCGTTTTTTTTTTGAGCATGAAATCTCTGTTGAAAGAGAGCGTAGAGACATTTCGTGCTTCAAATGGTTGTAGCGCAAAGAAAAGCGACTTCCACAAAGTTAAACCTTCTTTGCTTCTGTTCGCTATCTGCCAGCGTGTCTTTTCTACTCTTTGGATACGCCAAAAGGAAAATGAGATGGGAAGAACGCTTTATGTTGATAGGGCCAACTCTTCCCCTTATCTTTCTTTCCCGAAGAAAAACGGAGTTTACGGAAACCTCCGGTTTCTTCGATGACATCGCTACCTCTCGTCTTCTTGATACTCCAATCGCACCTTGTTTAATAGGTTTTCGCTAGTTTCTTCTTAACTTGATATTATTAAACTTGTTTCAAAAAATAAAAGTAAATCAAATTAAGATATTTTAAATTCTAATGATTAGTTACCTGATTTCATCATTTTTCGGCAATCGTAATAGGGAACTATTCATTGAAAGCATAATCAAAATTTTACGTATAACTGCTCCTAATTTGAAACGTTTAAGATATTTAGAGGACACTTAAAAATAGTTAATATCAAAAAAATACTCTGATATTTTATTATTATCGATTTATCTGGGTGATTCTCCCTTCTGAAAATTCGCAACATAGTATGCTCATCATTGAGACAACGTATTGAAAAGATATTTATTTGGGAGAAATGTCATTCAAAATATGTAGGGTTGCTATCTCATATTCGCTCGCACATTGATATTCAGATGCGATATGCTAATGGTGTTCACGCTGAGGGATTTAAAAACTTCTCGGTCTTTTACCCTTGGCGTGCTCAACCTTTTTGCAATGTCGTTGGATGTTCTCGTTACATCGGTCAGAAGCAATTTATGTTTCTTTCCTGGATTCCATGTCCTTCACTCTGATATTAAATAATTCTCTGTCTAGATATGTATACTGTAATATAAAGTCATTGATTAACTTGTTTGTTCTTCGAGAAAGGACTCTGTCTACAGGAGAGAAACAAAGAACCCACAAATCGCCCCGGAGCAATTTGTGGGTTCTTTGTTTATATTCCATATATTTCTAATAATTAAAAATTGAACTTGATTTTTCGCCAATTTTATTTATAAGGTAACTTGAAATTGACAATTCTAGCATGAGAATTAAGCGATTGGAGATAACCATTAGTAGTGCTAATTGACTTGTGTCCAACGATTTGCATAACGTCAATTAGAGGAACGTCATTTGCCAGCAATTTTGTAATGTAAGACCTTCTGAACCAATGAGGGGAAGTATATTCTTTAGAAGCTACATTCTCAACTGCCTTACGAGATATCATTCGTAAAGCTTCATATGTTATAGCTTTTTCATTTTTCTTTGTACTGAATGCAATGAAAGGAGATGAAATTTCTTCTATTTTCATAAGGGTTTGCAGGCGATTAATGAGATACAATCCTTTTTCAGTGATAGGGACTAGACGCAATTTACCACGCTTTCCTTTGACCCTAAGATATGATGTATTATACTCCCTACTCAAATCAACAAATTTAATCGTCAAAAGTTCCGACGCCCTTATCCCGGTTGTCAATAGTAAGTACCCAATTGTTTCATTGCGAAGCTCTATTAACTCCTTTTGATAAATTTGTTTGACAGTGTAACGGAATGATTCTGCAATTTTTTCTATTTCAGCGAAATCAATCTCACGACAGATTGGTTCTGGTCGTCTCTGATTTTTTACGTGGAAAGCTAGGTTATGTGAATGATATTGATTGAGATAGAGGTAGGTCAGTAACCGCTTAAACATGCTGTTTTTTCGTTGGGCTGTACGTGGGGCATACTGCTCGTTTACCTCGAATAAGTAGCGATGAACGTCAAGAACCGTCAAACTCTTTAAACCTTCTGTCTTCGTCATCACGAAGCTGAGTACAAATTCAAGATCTTGCTTATAGGCGCGAAGAGTATGAGAATTTTTTACAGAATAAATAGGAAATAATTCCGTTGCCCAAAACAACTCAATAACTTCAATATCACTTAGTGTCTCGAGATCAATATAATTATTCTTCAAAGCTTCCATCAATTTTGCGTTTGTCCCAGTCAGTTCTTGCAATGCCAATTCAAACAACTGTTGTTTCTTTTCAATTTTCATTTTTCAGCCTCTTTTCATTTAAACTTCAAGACACACTTTTTACTGTTATCTCAATACTTTAAGTAATACATGAGTAATTTAAATTAAATACTTGTGTATTTATAGATTTAATCAGGATTTATAGGTAATACATATTTTAATTGTATTTAATCAAATTCATCAACTTGTGATAATCTTATATTATCACAAGTTGATGAATTTGATTAATGTACTAAGAAGGATGGTTAAAAATAAAGCCTACTTAAATTTATAAATAAAGTAATTGATTTAATTATCGATTGAATTTCATGTTTTAAGAAAGATTTTGCTAGCGACTAGGATGATGATTGTAGTAATCAAGGTTAGCGTATGGGTCCTCTTTCCTCGATTTTTGTAGCTCTCAATGACCATATTCTCAAGGCGGTGGCCCTTCAAGTAGCGTTTAACCACATGAAATTTGAAAGTTTTTGTAAATTTTAACATAAAAGCACCCTATAAAAGTTGGACATGAAAATCAACTTTTATAGGGTGCTTTTATCATCTATCTCTTTTTGTCTCGCTTGGTTCCTGTGCGATTTCGGAGCAGCCTGGTCGAAACCAGAGCTACAATCATCCCCGTCCATATAGTCCCAATTTTCTCTTGTCATCTGTTCCGCCTGTTGTAGCCATCATCCCGATGTTCCAGAAAAGCAAGGATCTACGAAAATGAGGCGATTAACTCGTTCTCTTTCCCATTACATTAAGTTTCCCTCCGTTTAAGCCGAACGTCAAATCTTAGGGAACTGCTCACTCCTTACTGCTAGAAACAATCATTTGCGTTAGATTCTACTTTTCCTCTAAGTCATCGATTGACGTCAGGTTCAGGCACAGCTAGTCAGAATACACAAGAATGGCCTCGTAGATAGGTTTTTTTAGCCCCATTCAATCTTGATCAATGCCTCAGTGACCCGGTGTTTTTGCTTTACAGTCCCTTTTAGCATTCATCTCTCTTTTTAAGCTACTCATTACTTATTTCACATCTTTCTCATTTGAATTTTTTATGATTATCATTCGAGCTTCATAATCAATATTCATGATTGTGTCATAGAACAAGCTAACTTCCCAATCAGTGCTATTTTTTAATATTATATGTGCTATCGGCATCATATAGGCGTTGTTTAAGAAGCACTCCGTGGCCACCTTACTACTTTGAATATATTGATCAGACTTTGCGGGGCAAAAAATTGTCCATCCCATTATCTCGATTGATTGCATTGTTCTCACACCCTTCACCTCTCTTTTTATCTCTCGATTAAATGGAAGGTACGCCCGTTAATATCAAATTGAATTTTAAAACCGACTAGTTTAAAAGAAATATATTTTGCGTTAGAATCTTGTACGATTTCAACATGCTGTCCTGTGGAAATATCGATAAGCGTCAATCGATCCGATAAGTTCTCAATAACAATATAATTCGAAGGGTAGTAGAACACATATCCCCACTTATCTATGTATTCCCATGACTCATCACTCATTATGTCTTTTCTCCCATTCTTCGCTCGTTAAAGCCTCTTCGCTCGTCCGAATACTAATCAACCTTTGATTATAATCAATCAAGACGCTTGTCAACCAGTTTGGTTGAAAATGTAATTTGCCGTCTTCCAATGCCTCTATTCTAAGATATGTATTTTCAAAGCTTGCGTGCACCAACACTGCCTTCGATTCTTCTGGACGTGAGTCGACTATGACTTTAAGAAAATGAGTCATTTCATCGATGGCCCATTCTCCTAAATATTGAATTTCCTTCAATGGCTTTCCTCCTTTAATTGAACGTGATTCTATAACAATAGATAACCGTTCAGATGTCAATAAATTATAGAACTAAAAAGATAAACTAGTTCTTTAAATCTATAATGACAACATCTGATTTTTGAAATCACTAAGCATTTTATCAACTGATGAAAAGACGCTCCTAAAGGAACGTCTTCCTGCGTTAGAATGTTTTTTGTTCTTGCAGGGGGATTTTAAAATAAAGCGTAATTTTATCCCATGGGATAAAATTACTTTAGGGTTTCCAAAAAATATACAAGAAAAGAGATAAACTGAATGTTCAAATATGAAATACTGATAAAACATTTTTTGAAATCAGCTCGAGAGACTTAACAAATCGATGCTTGTACGTCTTATCCGGTACCGTCAACTCTCTTATGAGGGATAGAACTGATTAACAGGAAGTTTTCAAAAATCGTTCTTAAGTTTTTTGTTCAGCCGTCTCGACGGCAGAGTGTACTTTTGAAAAATGAGTGTTCATACTACACCTCGCTCGAGGTTTAATTCTTCCCGACGTTGTCTCGGTGATAGTTCGTACTCTCGTTCGTGAGGTGAACTCAGCGTTTACCTTCACTTTCTCCACTTAGACCGATTAGAAGTGTATAGGCGGGATTTTTCTGAGGTTGCCAGAGATAGGGGTCATCCGCGTGATGCGTCCTTTAGTGACCTCGATTCCTGCAAGAAAAGTGTGGGCAACGGAAGGTCGAATTCAATCATTATCCTTACCAATAAACCAAATCATTCGTCGGATGGATGAGATTATTCTCCTATTTTTTTATATCTGTCGAATATACAGACCCATCAACCAGAGTAATTCGAATATACTCAACTGAATCGTTGTCTGAATAAAAAGTAAGTATCTCATAAGATTTATCATTCATGATGTATTTTGTGTCACTACTAGCAATTCCTAAAATAGACTCGACTTCATCTAGTGTCATCCCATATTCAATTTTCTCATAATCTCTTTGAATATTTGATACTTTGGGAGCATACACGTCTTGATTATCTACTAAATCCTCTGTAGAGATCGTATTTATTTCCTTGCCAATCTCATCAGTCACTATTTTTGTGCAAGCTACAAGTCCACCTATGAATAATATGACTCCTAATGTAACAAGACACATCCTCTTTATCAATTTTCCTTTTTCTAACCTCACTTCAAACGACCCCCAATTATATAAACATCTTTAGTATTTAACCTTACTTGATAGAATTAAAGATAGAATTCAAAAATGACATGGTATGGATGTTAAATTTGAACTGAATCTACTTATATTAAGTACGCAGAATTAAATTCTTTCCTTATTTTAAGGAATACCAAGCAAAACTAGCTCATGCGTAAATGGTAAGATTAGTTTTCGAATTGCGTAACATATCCTACTCATAGCAGCAGAGCTGTTAAAAAACTGATGGATTGTTAGATACTGAAAATACTTAAGTCATTTAGAATGAGAGAAAATATGAAGGTTTTGTGCTCCAGCTTACAAATCTTTCTGTTTCTTTAACCTAATCCTTTAAATCAAAATAGCAGTTACTATGTTTATATAATCGAGAGATTATTTTTACAGTTGTGCAACAAAACTAGAAAATATCGATTTACTACTGCTCGCTATCCGTTGCATGAAGCAAATTCGACAAATTTCGTCAATTGTAAAATTTCTGACATATCAGAAAACTGATGATTTTTGAGTCTGCTCCTGTTATATTGGAACCAACAAAAGGAAACATTTGTTTGGTCGCCGCTCTGGTTTACAGAAAGGGGAAGGCTTATGTATCGATTCGGGGAGTGGTTGAAGGAGAATCGCCGGCTCTCAGGCTGGTCACAGGTCGAATTATCAGAGAAGACATTTGGAGAGATTTCACAGCCCGCCATCAGCCAATATGAACAGAACCGTTCGGTGCCGTCGATCGCTGACATCGATCATTTGGCCCGTGCGTTCGGACATACGCTCGCGACGGTGCCGTGGGACGCCATCGACTTCGGCTACGGGGCGAAGCGCTCCGTCACCAAGCTCGAGCGACGTCGGTTCGACCTGAAGGAGTTGCCGCAGGCCGACTCGGTCCGCACGTTCGACGGGAAGACGTATGAATTACATGGTTTCATCGGCATCGAAAAGGCGAGCGGCGAGGCGGTCCAGCTGACGCAACTTTACTATCGAATCCGCACGGTCGTCTGTGACGCCCACGTGCTCGCCAAGCGCAAGAACCCGGATGACGAGCTCATCCATGTCAAGAAGCGAAAAAGAGTCCGCCAGTAATCGACATCGACGCAGTAGCACATCCTTAAGGATGGTCTCCTCCAGTCACATACCGGCGTGTCCCTCACCAGTGACCGGGTGGGCGGGATCTACGCACAGATGGTTCGGCGAGAGTCGCCTAAAACTCGCCACAAGGTCACCGCATCGTTCCGGGTCATCGAAAAACCCTGTACAGCTCCTTAGATTCATGAGGAGCGGAGTTCGTGGGAGAACGGCTAGAAACCCACCGCACCGAATCCGACTGTCCTTAATGATGTGCTGCTGCACATCACGAGATCAAGGGAAGGAAGTGTGTACTGTGGCATCAAAAGAACAGAAACAGAACCGTAGCTTCGCCGAGAAACTCTTACGCATCCGTGGGAAGGACTATGAGGAGTGGCTCGACGAACAACATCAGCAGGTCATCCAGGACAACCAGGAACTCATTTTGGAGGCGCTCGAGGCGAAGCTCAGCTTCAAGTCGCCGGCGCACCAGGACTAGGGAGGAGAACGACATGGGACTCAATGAGACAGGGCTCAGCTTGCTTCAGTTCTTCCAGGGACTCGCCGTCATCGCCGCGGCCATCGCCTTCGCAATCGGGGGCTTCTACTTCATCTTCGGTGGGGATCGGGGACGGTCGAAGGCCGTCGGTTGGCTCGTCGGGGGCGCGGTCGGCTTGATCATCGTCATGGGCGCATTCACGCTCGCCGAGATGGTCGACCAGAACATCAAATTCTAATGCACACTTACGCAGCGTTCCAATCGGAAGGCTTTTTTTGTGGCTTGAAACGAGAGGAGGAACAAGATGCTGTTTGTACGATTCACCGACGTGCCGGACACACGGATTCAGAACTATGAGCGACTCACCTTCGCCGAGGCGGTCGTTGTGACCCATGATCTGCACCAGGCACGTAGCGAGGAAGGGACGAGCTGTTCCGGTGACTTCCGGCTCTTCGACCAGAAAGATGAGTTACTCTATCGAGGGACGTTCACGTTCGGAACCGAAGGAACGTATCCGAACCTGTATCATCAAGTGAAGGATCGGGTACAACGAATCCGGACGAAGAAAGAGGACAACGCGAAGAAAATGTGGATCCTCGACGAGATCGAGTCCGAGACACTGGAAGACTACAAGCGCCCGTCCTCTAAATCGAACCCAATTGGGTCGTCGACCTATCAGTCACGCCTGACCCGACTGCAACGCCGCCTCATCTATGGGGCGGCCACGATCGGGATTCTATTCACCTCACTCTTCACTGCCGCGCAATGGTTCATCGATAAAGAGGCACACGCCGAACAGGTGACGGATGTCGAACAGATATGGTTGGATGCTTACGAACAGGCGCTCCAAGGCGAGGAATCTTCGCTGATACAATTGTTTGAACGAAAAGACCGGTCCGATGAAGAGGATATTCTATTGGTCGACCTCTATCTCGCAGAAGGCGCAGACGAGAAAACACTCGAGCTCATGGATGACCCTATCCTAATCGAGACGAAGCTGGCCGGCCTCAATCTATCCGATCAGGAGAAATTGGAACGGCTCCAGGACTTCCAAGCGTCAAATCCGACCGATGAGGGTGCGTTCGATATCGCCACACTGGAACGTGATCATGAGACCGTGGCCAAAACGGAAAATGTAGAATGGACTGCTCCCCGCGTCTCGGCGAAAGTGACCGCTTATCTCTTTCTCAAGGACATCGAGGCTGCGAACGATTGGGCGTCCAAAACGAACAATTCTGCCGTTCAAGAAAAAGTCGACACCTATCAAGACATCACGGCTACTATCAACGAACTGAACGAAAAATTGAAGAAGACCTCTAGTAAGGACACTTCGGCCCGTGAGAAGATCCAAGTCGCTATCGCTGCAGAAGAAGTTAAACTGCAAACAATTCTTTATTCAGATTAAGGTAGGTGAAATAATTGAGAACTCAGTCTCGATCACCACGATTCCCGATACGTCTGATTTTCCCCGCACTGCTCTGCCTGTTGGTGGTGCCGGCCGGGATTTTTTATCTGCTTAACGGGGTCTACAACATCATTCGACAAATCATGGCCCCAATCGTACAAGACGGGCTGTTGGCCGGGACGACGATTCCGACGCTCTCACCCTCCTTGTTCTTGGAGGTGAGTCTTCCCTCTTCGACCGTCTTGCTCGGACTGATGGCGTTCAGTCTGCTCATCGGAGTGGTCGTGTTCGGCAAGGTGTGGCTGAACTTCCGGGATCTGCGGAAAGATCAGAAAGGGAGCGCCCGCTTCACCTCATTCGATGAACTGAAGCAACAGTATCGTCGCGTCCCGGACCGGAAGAAGCAATACAGCGGATCAGGCGGCGTCCCCGTCGGACGGGTCAAGAATGAGCTGTTCATCGATGACTCGCTCGTCAACAACCTCGTCATCGGGACGACCCGATCCGGGAAGGGCGAGACGTTCGTTTTCTCGACAATCGACCTATACAGCCGTGCAAGTGACCAGGCGAGCCTGATCATCAACGACCCGAAAGGTGAGCTCTTTGCCGCCTCAAAGGAGACGCTCGAGAAACGTGGCTATCAGGTCGAGGTGTTGAACCTGATGAACCCGCTCCAATCGATGTCGTACAACCTGTTGCAACTGACGATCGACGCGTTTCTCGAGGAGAACTACTCGCTCGCCCAACAGTATGCACGCTCTGTCGCGTTTATGTTGTACCATGACCCGAAGGCACGGGACCCGTTCTGGGCCAACTCATCGATCGACCTGTGTACGGCGCTCATCCTCGGGCTTTGTGAGGAGGCAAAGGACACGCCGGAGAAGATCAACATGTACAACGTAGCTCTCATGCTCTCGGACCTCGGCTCACGGACAGTCGTCACGCGACAAGGTCAGGAAATCTCCGCGCTCGACGAGTTCTTTCAGCGATTCCCGGAGAACCATCCCGCCCGGCTCCAGTTCGCGACGCTCCACTTCTCTGGTGGTCAGACACGAGCGAGTATCCTGGCCAATACGAATGCGAAGCTCGGGATCTTCACGTTGAACGGGACCGGAAAGCTGACGTCAATGAACTCGCTCGACATGCGACGCATCGGATTCAACCGCTGGATCAGCGGACGGAGCGAGCCTTTGACACGGCTCACGTTCATGTTCCCCGACGGGACGACCCATGCGCTCACGACGGATGACGACGGTAGCTTCATCGTATACCATACGTCACCACTCCAAATCGGGGACGTCGTTCAAATCTCAACCGACTCAAGCACTGCGACGATCCAGCTGGAAGCGCGTGACGCGGAGAGTGGACGGTTCCACTACGCAGTCGACGGGACGATACAGATCCGTGAAGTGATGTACCAGCTCCGTCCCGTGGCGGTGTTCCTCATCGTACCGGACTATGACCCGACATTCAACGTCATCGCGTCGCTCTACATCAAACAGGTGTACACGGCGCTCGCCCGGGTCGCCTCGCAGACGAAACAGGGTAAATGCGAGCGTCAGGTCGTCTTCCTTCTCGATGAGTTCGGCAACATGCCGCCGATCGAAGGCATGGCCAACATCATCACGGTCTGTCTCGGTCGGAACATGCGCTTCAACCTCGTCATCCAGGCCTATTCCCAACTCGAGAACCTATACGGAGAGGATTGGAAGACGATTGACGGCAACTGTGGGAACACGCACTATCTGTTGACCGCGGACGAATCGACCGCCGAACTGATCTCGAAGAAACTCGGTGAGGCGACCATCGTCACCAAATCGCGTTCCGGACAGACGTTCTCGCTCAAGAAATCGAAGACGGAGAACGTGGACGGCCGTCGGCTCATGACGGCGACCGAGGTCATGGGACTCAAAGAGGGCGAGATGCTCATCATCCGTGTCATCAAGCGTCAGGACACGAAGAAACGACGTATCCAGTCGTATCCGATCTTCCTGAACGGCAGGACGGCGATGAAGTACCGTTACGAGTACTTGGCGGACGATTTTGACACAGATCGCTCCCTTCATGACATCGACATCCCCTGCCGTCACGCCGGTCTCGATTTCGAACAGATTCGAATCCGCTTTACGCAGAAAGAAGACGCGACGGAAGCGAATACGCCATCAAATCAGGAAGAAAAGTCCTTGACGGTATGTGACGTGCTTCAGGACAGCATCCTCCGCTCGATGTTCGAGGGTCATGACATCGGAGGGATGCCCCTCCCTGAGTTCGAGACGAACCTGAACCTAGGAGTTTACGACGTCACTGACAGTCAGAAGAGCTTTTTGAGTACGATGATCGCGAAGCGACTCGAGAAACTGAAGCAAGGCACACCGTAGAGAGGAGGCCGAACCCATGACCGAGAGTGCGAGAGAGAAGCGAATCCAGAACGAATTGCGTGTCGTCGCGAGGATCATCGAGACGCAGCGCGTCCGCCTCGAACGGGGCGACGTGCTCAATATCCAGACGACCGACGGCTTTCTGACCGTCTATCAGGACGACACCTCAGACACCCCAAAAACTGTTACACTAATAGATAAGTTCGACTTCCGCGTCAACCTGAAAGTCGCGGATCTACTAAAGGGGAAAATCGTCTGACGGAGGGGTAAACGTTATGAGGAAAATCTTGATTGGTGTCCTACTCGGAAGTTCGTTACTTTTAGCATCGTGTGGTACTGAAAGTTCGAATTATCTTTCTACGACTTCTGTTGAAGAAATTGCAGATCTTAAAACTGAGCAAGAAAGTGCATACGTTCTTGTAGACAGCGATAGTCAAGGTAATGAAGGGGATTACGTTGATACTGTGCGAGAAGTCGCCACGGAAAAAAAGAAAGACGTTCTCTTATTCAATCCGTTTCAGCCTAATGGGGAAGATCTTGAAGAACGTTCTACCCAAGAACATCCTGAACTTAAAGGTGGCAGATTGTACGAGATGACTGACGGTGAAATCAGTCGTGAATTAAATGTATCTGCCCTTACAGAAGATGAATTAAAGGATCAAGTCACTACTTTTATTAAATAGCCTCTGAATGGAGGGATTCTATGGGTGATAACGAAGTCGTAAACAAGCTACAAGAGTTCACTGATATCCTTAGTCTCAGTACATTGGTACTGGATGCCCTCCGCTCAATGGGTTGGATTTTAATACGTGGCTTAGCAGTATTAATTGATGGACTTGAAAAAGTGACTGACAGCATATTACTAACGAAAACATTTTTTAATAACTCTCAAGTGGTTGAATTCGTTTCTACGATTCAACCTTTTTTGTACGTTCTTTTAGCTGCTAGCTTCCTATTCACGGGTTACCTCATCATCTTTCAAAAGAAATTTGATCGGGAAGGATTTTTAATCAATCTGTTTATCACGTTGCTCATTCTCGGACTATTATCTCCAACGATGACGCAAGTAAGTGAATTCAGTGATACCGCGATTGATTTCACAACTCAAAGCTCTGGCGAAAACTCTTCCAATGAATCGATATCAAATCAGATTCTACAAGAAAACATTCATGATTTGATTGAATATGACCGAAACGATTTTTCCGGTTTGGAAGGTGAGGCTTTGAACTCTCTGCCTCAAAGTCATTTACGAAATATCGATATCAACGAGGTATTCGATAGTAATGAATTTCGCTTGGGAAGAACTGGCGAACAAATCTCTCAGTCCAAACTGACCTGGAATGGTGAAACGATGGGAACCTCGAAACTCGACCAAGGTGGCGTCGAATGGAACAACCAGTATTACTACCGCTATCAGCCGAACTGGTTGACCATCTTCGTGACACTCGGGATTATGGGCTTCACGCTGTTCTCCATTGCTTATAAACTGGCTCGCCTCTCGTTCGAGCTCGCCTTCAACTATGTCTTAGCGATTCTCGTCGCCCCAGCCGACCTTCACAGTGGTCAAAAGACGAAGAAGGTCATCCAGAGCATTTTGAACACGTTCCTCGTGATCATCCTAATATTCGTCTCGATCAAACTGTACACGATTGGGACCGCCTATCTCGCGGAGACGTTGGACGGGTTCGCTTATCTGATCGCCCTCATCGCCTTCTCGATCGCCTTGATCGATGGGCCAAACATGGTCGAGCGGCTGTTCGGGATCGATGCCGGGCTCAAACGGGGCTGGGGTGTCGCCCTTGGCGCCTATACCGCAGGGAAAGGCGTGACCTCGGCCGGTGCCCACGCGGTATCGAAGGTCGCCCGTGCCACACAAGGCGCACCGAAGATGCCCTCGCTCCATGAGGCCGCAACGGCTCGGATGGACTCGAATGCCATGCCGCAAAGTGATACACCGCTTAATGCGGCGAGCCAAGCTTCACAGCGGATGGACGCCGAGAGACAAAACGCTCCAGACAGTATCGCTCAAGCGAATCAAACCGCAAGTCGTACTCAACCTGATCAAGACAAATCGACAAATCCGAAGGACGTTGCACAACCACTCAGTGGTCAAGAATCAGAACCTGAAGCGCAAAGCTCTCCACATGGGAAGGAAGCGTCGGGCCGCCCGTCTCCCGAATCGATTCATGCGACGAACCCTGAATCAAATGTCGAACGCGGACCCGACCATCAAACAAGGTTATCAGAGACACAAAGACCGGAATCGATTCACAATCATTCAAGCTCTGGTCATTCTCCAGTCCCTACTTCGTCTACCATCGAATCGGTCACCAGGTCCACCGATACCACATCCGGAACAGGCCATCGTCACAATGAATCAGTAGACCGAAATGATGTGACGACACCGACACCTCATGAGGTACCACCTTCAAGCGACTCATCCTCGTCTTCGTCCTCTACGACGGGTTCGAATGATTCGACAACAGAGAAACGCCAAGGACGCGCCCGACGGACCATCCATCAAGACACCGTGCTCGACGTCGAGACCGAGGTCATTGAACAGGTGCGTGAGAATCAGACACACGACCATACTCATAACCATGAAGAGTCGCGACGGATCTATCCGACCTCGCCACCACAATCTGACAACATGAAGAAAAAGGAGTGATGACCCATGCGCAAATACCGGATCCCGAACGAGGTCACGACCGAGCTCAAGATCAACAAGATGCTCTATCTTCATGACTTCCTGTTCCTCGTCGGGCTCATCGTGCTCCGGCTCGTGACGCTCCCGTTCATCCCGTCGGTGCTGCACATCCCGTTCACGGTCTTCCTCATCATCTTCGGACTGTTCATGGTGCTCCGTCCGGCGACGAACCCGCAGAAGCGGATGGTCCACGCGCTCTATTACGCGCTCATCAAACGGAAAGACACCTATCTCGCGCTCGACGCGCACACGAAAGGACGTGACTGAGATGGCTTTCATCGAGGAGTCGCTACAAGAACCGAGACGCACGGGCACCTGGCTTGACGAACAGGACGTTGTCGAGAAACGGAAAGTCAAAGATAAGGTCGTCGTCAAACCTACGGTCGCCGAACTGATGCCGGTCGTCGACATCACCGGAACCGAGGCGTTCGAGATGCCCGACGGGACCTATCTCGACATGGTCCAGCTCACCTCGAAAGATATCTATTCACTGAACGAGGAGGAAAAAGACCATGACGTGTTCTCGCTCGCCTATCTTCTGCAAGCGTACACGCACCCGCTCAAGGTCGTGCCACTGAACACACCGCTCAATCTCGAGCGGCAGAAGATCAGCATCGAACGACAGATTCGACAAAATCAGACACCGGCCTACCTGCCCTTCCTACTAAAGAAGAAGCAGGAGCTCGAATACCTCGAGGAGCATCGCACCAATCGCGATTATCTCCTCTTTTTTTATGCCGAAGACGAGCGGACGCTACGGGAACGCAAGACACACCTCTATAAACTGCTCCGACGCTCGAACCCGATGCGCGAGCTGACGCTCGACCAGAAGGTCCATGTACTCTACCAACTGAACAACCCGAACACGAAACCGCAACTCGACGCCTGAAGAAAGGAGTGACGCGCATGTGGCAGCGCCTACGTGCCAAGTTATCCAAACAACAGGACCCGGAGACCGTCAAGATCGAGAAAGGCTATAACCCCGACGTCATCGCCAAGATCCAGCCACAGGGTGGCATTAAGTTCGACGCCAACTTCGTCCGGCTCGGGGACGGCTACCTGTCCTGTCTCCATGTCTATAAATATCAGTCGCTCGTCTATGACTACTGGCTCGAACCGATTCTGAACATGCCGGGCGTCCTGACAACGCTCGACATCGGGACAGCCGACAAACGTGAAATCATCCAGACCATCAACAAGTCGATGGCCGAACAGAACACACGCTTCGAGAACGCGAAAGACAATATCGACCGCATCGACGCTCGGGAGACATATAAGGAGCTGAATGAGCTCTACGAACAGATCACCCAAGGCGAGACGATGAAATATCTGCATCTGCGCCTCTATGTGAAGGCGAAGACGCTCGACGCGCTCGAGGTGAAGGTGCAGGAAGTGATGGAAGAACTCGAGGCTCGGAACTTCCGCTCGACAATCTTCCTGAACGAACAGGAATGGGAGTGGCAGAGCCTGTTCACGAGCTATGATCAGCAACAAAAGCTCCCGAACCGGCGCCGTGGGAAAGAGATCCCGTCCCTCTCCATCGCCGGCGGCTATCCGTTCCACTTCACGTCGCTCCAGGACGCGACCGGCACGTATTACGGGACGACCGACACGAACGGTAGCGTCATCTTTGACCTGTTCCATAAGGACAAACAGCGCAAGTTCTATAACGCGCTCATGATCGGCAAGATGGGGTCCGGAAAGTCGACACTTCTTAAGAAAACCGTGCTCGACCAGGCAATCAAGGGCAACAAGATCCGCATCCTCGACGTCACGGGCGAGTTCTCCGACCTCGTGCGCCAGCTCGGCGGGAAAGAGATTGCGCTCGACGGGTCGGCCGGGCTCATCAACCCGCTCCATGTCTATAAGACTGTGACGAACAACGACGGCAGCGCCAACGAGGCACTCTCGTTCATGCAGCATCTCTCGAAGATGTCCGTGTTCTATCACTACATCAACCCGGCGGCGACGCAGGAAGAAACGAACGAGTTCGAGATCCTGCTCCGGGATTTGTACGTCCGGCACGGGCTCTGGGACGAACAAGGCGAACTGCCGATCACGACGCATCCGGCGAACCGGTACCCGACGTTCTCAGACTTCTTGAAACTCGTGCGTCGAGAACTTTACACGGACGACACGCGCACCTCGATCAAGGAGGCGATCAGCCCGAACCGGGTGCGGCGTCTCGAGAACATCGAGCTCGCCGTCACGAACCTCGTCCACAACTATGGCAACATCTTCGACGGGCACTCCTCGATCGACCGGTTCGACGAGGAGCTCATCGTCTCGTTCCCGCTCCGGAACCTGACGAGCCTGCGCGACGAAGTGTTCCAGGCGCAGGTGTTCTCCTTGATGAACATGCTGTGGGACGGGATGATCGCCAACGGATCGAGTCAACTGAAGGCCTACAACCAGGGCGTGCTCCGGACGGAAGAAGCATGCAAGTACCTCATCGTCATCGACGAGGCACACCACTTAATCAACACGCGCGACATCGCGCAGCCGGCCATCCTGTATCTGCAACGCTGTATGCGCGAGGCGCGCAAGTACTTCGGCGGTATCTTCTTCGTGTCGCATCTGATCACCGACTTCGTGCCGGCCGGATCGAAGTCCGAGAACGCGGAGAACGTCAAGTCGCTCTTCCAGCTTACGCAATACAAGATCATCGGCGAACAGGACGCGGAGAGCATCCCAATCATCCAGACGGTGTTTGATGGCCAACTCTCGAATTCCGAGATGCGGATCATCCCCTCGCTCGAGACGGGGCGTGTCGTCCTCAGCATTTCCGGCGTGCAGAACCTCATCTTTGACGTCGATGTCGCACCCGAAGAACTCGTCTTGTTCGGTGGGGGTGCCTGATGTGGGCGGCCGCGAAACGGACGGCCCGCTTCGCCGTCACAGCGAAATGGCAGCTTGCGATGCTCAAGTGGCGGCTCATCCTGCTCGGCATCACGGCACTCGTGTTGTTCCTGGTCATCCTCGTCGTCGGAATCCTCGACACGCTCACAGGTGTCCAGAACGAACAACTGACCGACGTCACGTTCAATACCGCAGGAGGTCTACAGGTAAGCGACCAGGTACTCCAATATCGGGGCTTGGTCGAATCGGAACTGTCGAAGCACGGACTGGCCGAACAGACGAACCTCGTACTCGCGCTCATGATGCAGGAGAGCGGCGGACGCGGGAACGACCCGATGCAGGCGAGCGAATCGAAGTGTGGACGCATCGGATGCATCACCTCCCCCGAGGAGAGCATCGTCTACGGCGTCGAACATTTCGCCGCCGTCTTCGAACGGGCGAACCGTGACGTGCAGCTCACGCTACAGAGTTACAACTTCGGAGGCGGCTTTATTGACTATGTGCAACAGAACGGAGGACGGTACTCGAAAGAGCTCGCCATCTCGTTCTCCCAAATGATGTACCAACGCGTGAAACACACCGGCATCTACCGCTGTCATCGTCCGAGCGCGGTCCAGTACGGTGCCTGTTATGGGGACATCGAATACGTCGACGCGGTGTTGAAATACCTCGCACCGATCGCCGTCGCCGACGGGGTCATCACGAAAGAACTGTTGTCGGGGTTACGTTCCCCGCTCGCCATCCCGCTCAACGTGACATCGCGTTTCGGGTGGCGCGTCGTCTTCGGACAACGGGATAACCACACCGGTATCGACTTCAGTTGCACCCCGTCCGACACGATCCACGCGGTCAAGAGCGGCACCGTCATCTATAGCGGGAACCGCGGACCGTACGGCAATCTCGTCCAAGTCCGACACGACAACTACATCACGGCGTACGCGCACCTGAGTCGTCTCGGCGTCCAGACCGGGCAACAGATCGACGCTGGGCAGGCGCTCGGGTACTGCGGCACGACCGGCCGTTCGAGCGGGAACCACCTACATTTCGAGATCAAGACGGGTGAATGGTCCGGTCATATCGACCCCGCCCCGGTCTTCGGATTTTGAGTCATGGATGTATGGAAAGGAGGAGGAAGAATGAACTTCACCGCACGTCACCTCGCATATCTGTTCGGGGTACTGCTTCTTATTTCACTCGCGGCAAACGCCTTTTTCTATCAACAAGCGACGGCTGTCACGAGTATTTCAGACCCTAGTGAGACGAAAAATGAGAGCGCCACTTCCCTTGAATCGGCAACCTCCGAGGATACGTCAGCGGACACCGAACAAGTCGTCGCTTCAAAGGAGACGGAACGAATGGAGGAGCTGACGACACGCGCGACGCGCTTCGTCGAGTACGCCTTCACCATCACGAAGGACAGTTACACGACCCAGAAACGACAGGCGAAGGACGTCATGTCGGAGGAACTCGCGGCCACGCTCTTCGCCGCTGACGGCAGTGACGTCGGCACGTTCGAGACGACCGTCCGCAACATCGAGGTGTTCCCTTCTGTCTCCGAAGAAGATTGCCTCGTACGGTTCGAACAGCACCTGTGGATCACCGAGACGGGTTATGAAGAGACGACGCAAGAACTGTTGGCCCTGACGTTCGAGTCTATCGAAGGACGTTTGGTCGTCACCGAAATGGAAGACCTGACATCGGAAGGAGGAATCTAGATGCGACGACAAACACGACGGCGTCTCACCCAGAACGTCTCCCGGTTCTACCTCGTACTCGGCGTATTCTTTGTCGTCGGCTTCCTCTTTTTCGGTACCTCGTCGTTTTTCTTCGCCGAGGAGGCACCGGTCAATGAGACGCCGATCAACGAGGCAATCCGTCTCTCGAACGGGGAGACCGTGACGCTCCACGCGTCCAGTTACGATACGGAGGCCAAGACAATACGCATCCGACTCTCGCTCAATGAAGCACCAGGTAACACGAACGATCATCTCTTCCGCTATGTCTATAAGGCACGTCCGGATTCCGAGAAGGAAGTCATGGTGCTGTATGACCGGAACGATCAATACGTGCTCGAATTGAAAGATGTGCCGAGCGACTTCGACCAGCTCGCTGTCCGGATTTACGGATTGGATGAGTCACAATCGATCGACACACTCACATCCGAGGAACGGGAGAACAGTCTTTTGACGTCACTCTATGCCGACCGCCGGACCATCCAACAGGCGAGCCACACATCATCTGACGAGACAACTTTCACGAGACTATTCGTCGAGGACGAGCTCGCGGAGACCGAACGGCATTTGGAAACAGCACAGCAGTCGGTCGAAGCACAACGGCAACAAATCGAGCGACTCGACCGTGACAAAGAGGAACTCGAAGAAGAACTTCCCTACCTCTCGCTCGACGAACAGGTCGAAAAGGAGAACGAGATTTTCGACCTCGGCCGGAAGCGTGACGAGCTCACACTAGAACTTGAAAAGCTCGAACAGTCGGTCGTAGCGCTCGAAGAAAAGCATGACAAGTTGCGTGTTCGGCTCCGGGAACTATCAATTTAAGTGGCACATTTCGTGCCAAATCGCTGGTTTTACTGGCACATTTCGTGCCGTTTTCGGACTTTTGGTGATATCACGGAAACCCCAGGCTCTGCCTGGGCTATCACGACAAGTGATAGCAGTTTCCCCTTATGCTCTTTGAATGAACTTTTCGAACGTTGGCAATATGTATCCTCTAGAAAGGTGGTCAGGCAGATGGATCTGTTACTCCGCGACATCGACCCCGTCATCGTGAAGCAGATCGATGAATGGGCGAAGGAACACAACCGTTCCCGGCAACAATATTTGAAAGAATTGCTCGCCTCCTGGTGCGCGAACGGCATCCAATCGACGCAGGTCGAGCGACTCGAACGACAGCTCGAGGCGAACACACTCCACTTGAAACGGAGTGCGGACGAGCTCGCCCAGGTGACCCGTTTGTTGAGTGAGGTGATGCAGGATGCGTGAGACGCCGGGTGTCGTCATCAAGTCGAAGTTCAAGGTGCCGGGCACGAAAAAGAAGTCGCGTCGCTACACGACGTACCTCGACTACATCAATCGACCGGACGCGAAAGACAGTCGGGAACAGTTCGAGACGTATCACGACTATATGGAAGACGAGACGAAATCGAGTGGTTTGTTCACACGCGAGGAAGATCGATTGAACGACGAAAAACGTCGCGCCGTCCGCGACATCTTCAAGCATGCGCAAGAGAACGGGAGCATCCTCTGGCAGGACGTCATCTCGTTCGACAACGCCTGGCTGCGCGAGACCGGTGTGCTCCACGATGACCTCGTCGACGAGAAACGATTGATCCAGGCGACGCGGAACGCGGTCGATTCGATGCTCCAAAAAGAAAAGATGGTCCACGCCTACTGGACCGGTGCCGTGCATTACAACACCGACAATATCCACGTGCATGTCGCCATCGTCGAGACGAGCCACATGCGCGAGCGTGGCAAGCGAAAACCTAAATCGATCGAGCTGATGAAGTCGAAGGTCATCCATTCCCTCGCTGACCGGACGAAAGAACAGGAGAAACTGAACGCGTTCATAAGAGACGAACTGGTCGCCCATAAACGGAACCGGAAGATTCAAACGCTCCCGAACCGTGTCCTGCATCCCGAACTCGTCCGTCAGTTCAAGGACATCTATGAGCGGTTGCCGGAAGACAAACGACAGTGGCGCTACAACATGAACGGGATGCAGCCGATCCGTGAATCACTCGACCGCCTGACCGACCGCTACATCGACATTCACTTCAAATCAGAGTTCCAAGCCTTCAACGAGCGGCTCGAGCAGGAAGTGTCGTTCCATCGTCGTAGCTACGGCGACACGGAAAAGGCCGAGCGGTACCGGACGACGAAACGACAGGACCTCTACAGCCGGATGGGGAATGCCATCCTCTTTGAGATGCGAGACTTGTCAAAAGAACAGGCGACAGTTGAGAAAAATGAAGCCCTCAAACATCCGGTCCGACGCGCATTTAACCAACAAAAGATATTCAACGAATCACTCTACCGGATCGAGCGACACATGAACGATGAGTTCGAACATTTGAAGAACCAACGTGCTTTTGAACAGTTGGAACGGGACATCGAATATGGAAAGTGAGGGAGGACGATGGAAGAGTTGAGACAGATCCGTCTTCGATTGAAGCCGGAGACGGTCGCGTATTTGGAAGAGTTCGCCGACGACAAACGCTTCGGTCATCTCGGTCAGGTTATCGACCATATCGCAGACGAGCATAAACAACTGGCTGACGAGAAGTGGGACATGCAGTTCCTCACCCGCTCGATCAGCACACAGGTTTCGCATCATATGGAGGAGTTGATCAACGAGCAGGTATTGACGGAACTCGAGCGGATCCGTCTCGCCGCGAACCGCTCCGACCGTCACGGTCAGATTCTGACAGAGCTCCTTCAGGCGCTCCTGCAGACCGAAGGCATCGAGGACATCATGACGACGGACCAGTTTAAGCCGACGTTCCTCGCGACGGCGGAACGTGTCGTCCAGGAACGTATCGAACACCAAAAACAGAAGAAGGACACACTAACTTTTGAGAGAGGATGAACCTTATGCAACCACTTGACCGTCCCTTCACGATGGGACAACTGTTGACGCTTCAATTTGATACCGTCACGGTCCTTATTTATGGAAAACGGTACGACATCCCGGTGTCCGTTTCCGAGCACCAACTTTTGACCACCGTCGTGCAAGACGAGGTCGTCTTGCTTCCCGTCAATTTCGAGCGAACACGGCTGTTACTCGATATTTCAGATACGTCATCGCAACTCGAACGTGAACTGAATGAATTTACGGATACTGAAGAATCTGTCACCGATTTGTTGAAGGAAGGAGTCTGACACGATGGCCAAGATGAAGACGAACGAAGAACGGAAGGCCGAGCTCGAGGCCTTGACGGAACAAATGGGAAAACAGATCGACAGCTACTTTGAGAGCCCAGAAAAAATTCGGGAACATCTGCAGTTCCTCGGCAAGTTCCATCAATACTCGATGCGGAACGCGATCTTGATCGAGTCCCAGTTCCCCGGAGCGGTCGCGGTCGGCTCTTATCCGTTCTGGGAGAAGCAAGGGGCACAGGTACAAAAAGGTGAGCGTGGCATTAAGGTGTTCGTCCCGAACCCAGTAACGTACGCCCTGCACAAAGATGAATGGGTGCCGCTCAGCAAGGCACCCAAGCCAATCAAGGACGGCGTGAAACAAGGACGAATCCCGTCACGTAAGATGATGTACTTCAAAATCGGTCACGTGTTCGAATACACGCAGACCGACGCGCGCGAGAAAGGGATTGAGGTCTCGGACATCTTCAAACGGTATCACCGAGACGGCGGGCTCGAGAACGAACAAGACATCCGTGACGCCTTGACGACGCTCGCGGATGCCCGGAATGTGACGCTATTGGAGGAACCGCTCGACGAGATCGGGACGGCGAAGGGTTGTTACTATCCGGAGCTACATGCGATTGCCTTGAACCCGCGAAACACATCGATTGAGGACATCAGCGTCCTGATCCATGAGCTCGCCCACGCGGAGCTGCACAACCAGGAGCGGAATCTTGAACGAGACCAACCGCTCACGGCACCCGAGAAGGAGTTCCAGGCCGAGATGGTCGCTTATGTCGTCTCCCATCAACTAGGGTTCCCAACGGATGACTTCTCGCTCTCTTATCTGGCCGGTTGGACGAAAGACAAGGAACTACTCGACAAAGAACAGCTGTTGCAAGAGGTCCATCAAACGTCCGCGACCTTCCTTGACCATATCGAGTCACATTTAGAAAATGTTCACACCTTAGAGCATGAGAAGGAACAGACCCCACTTGAATATATCGAGCAGCTAAATCGGCGTATGGGATGGAAAGACACCGACCTCACACTCTATGAGCGAGTACATGCCGTACAGAGTGTATTTCCTGAGGAAGTGGAATCCTATCTGAACGCAAAAGCGACCCTCGAGACAAACCTGAAAATAGATCGTGTCGATGAGCCGCTCATGTATATTCATGACAAAGGTCTTAGGTTTCAACAGTTCGGTGTCGCCAATAATCATGACTTCAGTGAAGATCAGCTTGTGGCTTATACAATGGCCTTACCGAATCAACCGTTGGTGAGCGGTCACTTCGACCCAGAAAGTGCCGTACATCCCTTACACCATCTTGAAAAAACCAATCGCTTGGAGAGAGCGGTCCTGAAATCGCTTGAAAATAACTGGTATGATGTGTTGCTCGAAGAAGAAAAAGAACTTTCATCAAGAACTGCATTGTTAAATATAGAACGATTAATCTAGTTTTTATTAGCATAGGACTATTCAAAGTCCTATGCTAATTACTTATCAGCTTTATAATTTGTTAATATTAGAGTAATCAAATTCATCTTTGAATATAAATAACATCTTTTTACATAATAATGAATCGAGGAAATGTAATGAATTTAATGAATCAATTGAGTGAAGACGAATTAAGGGCTTTTCGACTCGATGTAGAATCTTTAGTTCTTAAAACTAAATCTTCATCGCAGTTGATGTTTGGATTGGCTGGAGATGACTACAACAAAGGTGTATCCCCATCTTCAAAGAAAACTCCTCTTCAATTCCTAAAATTTTTATTTGGTGCTGGAGAGTCTACTCAATCCCAAAGTGAGAAACAAGAAAAACATATAAATGAATTCGAACATCACTATTTTGATGTATATACAGAAATGGCTGTGTCTACAGTTGAAAATTCATCTGTTTACGAAAGACTATCTTCAATAGTGGATGCATATATGGAGGAAGATTTAAGTACAGTGGTTTGGAGCAAACTTGAGGAAAAGAGTAAAAAATTTATTATTACTGCTGAAGTGTTGAGTGATTTTTTACATATGTTTGATGATCAGCTAGATTACGCTTCTCCAACACTGAGTTATTGTAAAGCCGTTGAAAATGAATTAAATGAGAAGTTCACTGAGCCATTCAAAAGATACTATAAGTCTCAAAATAAGCGTCTCAAAAAAGAGGACTATGCATCGAAACTGGCTGTTATATTATCACGTCCAAATACTAATCTCACCTTAGGAGAACATACATATATTTTAAGAAGAATACTAAATAATTCATCAAGATTAGAAATTGAATCAGATTATAAATCATTCCTAAATATTTTAGACGTTACAGATTTTAAAGAATTGAATAACAAAATAGAAGCTATCACCAAGCTGTATAGAAATCCTTCTGGTCATACAGGATTAATAAAACAGAGTCAGTGTATAGAATGTAGAAAATTAGTAGTCACACAAAATGGTGTACTGAAGCAACTCATTACTGAAAGTATCAATAGTGCTAATAATTCTTACTAAATTCATCATCGAAAATAGTAGTTAATAGGAGTGAACACTTATTTTAAATAAAATAAAAAATCATGAAGCGTTATTCATATTCTCACTTACTGCGTTAGGTTATTTATGCACGTACCTATTTCAATGGGGAAAATTCCACTACTATTCTATCCCTAGATCTTTTATTGAAATTAACTCAAACACTCTTACAGGATCTTTAGTGTTCATTATGATTCTTGTAATATTATCTACCATATACCTAGGTTTCATTAAAAAGAATCAAAAGCTAAAAAACATAAAGAACTCCCTATATGCCAAGGTAAAAGTTTATGATCACTTCGTGCAATTAATCCTAATTCTAGCTACCGTCATTTTTTCATTTTTAGGAATGCAATCGGGTTATAATCCACATTATTTTCTATTGGCAATCATTTCACTGATGATATATTTATTATTGAAAAAATATGAGTCTTTGTTGGCAATATGCTTTGTCGCTTTCATTTTATTCACTGTTTTTGATATCGGATATTCTATCGCAGAAAGCGAATCAACTTATATCGTGATGAAAGATAACTCTACCAATCAATCTTATGTGGTTTTGAGTGTTCAGGGTGCAAGAGCGATTGTCGCCAAAGTAGATTTAAAAAGAAGTACAGTTTACCCTGAATATCAGTTAATAAAATTTGAGACGGACAAATTAAATGAACATACACTGTCACTTAAAGAAATTAAGAATTTAGAAGTCAAAAAATAATGTCAAGGAATATCATTCGATCGAATGGTGTTTATCGCGTGGCGCTCGAAGCTCACGTATGAGTCCTAATCAACATTCCTTCTCCCATGCCCCGTCTTCAGACACACCCCAATCCTCGAACAGGTATTGAATGCGCCAATTGACATGCATGACTTTGTAATATGTGAGCTAACGACAACGACGGAATGGTCGGGGAATGATTTTAACTTGGAAATTAAAACAATGATGATTGTATAAAAAGACATCCTCTATTTTAAGAGAATGTCTTTTTATGTTCATAAACGTTTTCGATTCACTTTATCGAGTCGAATTTTCTCGATCAACGCGTGGATGATCTGTTCATCTCTTCCAACGAAATCTTTGTTGAAGGGAATACGCTCCCCTTCGAACATGAAGTAGTCAAGCAGGTGTGGGACTCGCGGTGTCGCGTATCCCCACGTGTGCTTCGAGCAACGTTCCCATACCTCGGCTCCGAACTCTTTTGAATAGCGCATATGCTCGACGGCAGCCTTGACCTCTGATTTCTTTAGGACGAAGTAGTCCTCGAAGACGAATTTGCCGAGAAGCTCGTACCACATCTCCTCGCGAGTCCGTTCTTTGATCGCTTCTACATCGACTTCGACGTGATACGGGGCCTCTTCTTCATTCTTGACGACATCCCGCGAATCCCCTGTCACCGACTCCGGATACAGCTCCCATCCTTCCGGCATCCGTTCTTTGATGAACTGTTCGAGCGCCTCTTCACTGATCCGATAGCCTTTTTTACGCGACTCGAGCGGTTCTGCCTGGATTACGCCTTTTCGTACCCAGCTACGGACCGTCTCCTTATGAGTCGTGAGCTTGTTCTTTGATAAGATTTCAAATGCTTCGTCAATCGTATACATACATATCCCCCTTTAATACAATGATGATTTCATTAAATAATACCATGAACATTGTATTAAAGTAACCTATTTCGAATTGATTAGAAATTACTAAATGGATATCAAACAAATACACCATTCCGGAGAATGGTGTTACTCCAAATCAAACTTTAATTAATTCGATGCATGATTCTCAAGTTTCACAATAAAGGAGTGTTATTTTTCAAGTTAATTAATAAAACTTTAATTCAATAATTTATTTTTAAAGTCTTCTTGAAATTCTAATTTTTTATCTGGTTCAGCCATGTAAAACTTTACGCCTATAAGCCTTACTTCTTCATTTTCTGATAAGACTTCGAAACTTTGATGTTTAGACAGTGCAAGAAGAAAGTCTTCTTTCCATTTATCTTGTTCGTATAGCAATTTATTTTTGGGCTCAAGAAATACTTGATAAGTAGTCTCTTCGTCTTTTAAATAAAGTAAAAAGTCTGGCATGAAACCTCTTGTACCATCAATTTCTACAATTTTAATTTTTCTTTCATTACGAATTAAGTAGACTTCGTCATACTTATTATTTAACTCGTCCATATAGCTATTAATAAACTCAATCATATTTTGTTCTAGACCATTAACTATAGCTTGATTGAAAATATACCAATCATGCTCCCTCATATTTTTCGGTCGAACAACCTCAGTCGTCACTTTTCCTCGAACTTGGTTAATTTGAACATAATAGTCTTTGATTACATCTTGAAAATGAACTCCATAAAATAATGGCGTCCCCTTCTCTTTCATATAGTTCAAACGAATTTTATTCTGAGTATTGAAAAGGAACTTCTCAATAATAACTAATTTTTGTTTAGGAGTGAGTTGCTCTACTAAAAGACCTATAGGCAAAGTTAACAGTATTTTTACTCCACTTAAAAAATTTTCACTTTCAATAAATTGATCCGCACTTGAGATACTTGGTATATATTTTTTCAGATTTGAAAAGTGATAAAAAGGATTACGCTGAATCGCTTTCTGCCAGAGGACCTTATCTATACTTAGTTCTACAGTATGAACCCGAGTAGTGGTAGTTTCTCCGTTTACTTTATACTCTGTTTCTTTTGCTGTCTCCAAATCTGTTTCATAAATAGATGCTACATTATAGCTATTAAACGATTGATAGTCTTCAGGCGTGGTCGGAACCACTTGATTAATATAAATTTTTCCGGTTTGATAAAGATCCGATCGTTTAAATTTTGGTTTTATAATCGCATCATACCTTACACTTCCATCCTCTTTAACTTGAATGTTTGCAGTCTCAAGTGATTTACTTAAATTTTGAATGTAGGAACTCTCGTTAATTGTATGATAGTGGAGGGTTTCAATAGCTTTCAAATCGCTATCGATTAAATCAAATCTTCGTTGGTATGATTGGTTGTTTTCATAAATAAATGGGTAATATCTTGCCCCCCTACCAATAAGCTGCGCTTCACTATCTGTAGTCTTTCTAGTTCCAGTGGCTCCTTCACTAATTCGTACAATATCGTAAAGGTTAAGCACATCCCACCCTTCATTCAGCTTGGCAACTGCAAAGATAGCACGGATTGGATTATCTGCTTCTTCTAACGTATTTAAAAGCAAAGTATTTTCTACCGAAAGAAATTTTGAGTCATTGGCATTCATAAGGTTTTTATCCGTGAAATCCCATTGAATATCTCTAATAACGTTAATCAAATCTTTATCCTCGTAGTACTTAAACATTTTATTCCATATACTAGTTGTTTCTTTATATACTGCTAACCCATGTTCAATAGTCTTTTGGAGTTGGCTAATTGATAAATTTTCAACTATTTGTGAAAATGACCGATGTGTCTTAATAGATTTGCTAATATTGTTAGATTTAAAAAGAATAATTGGCTTTAAGTCAATTCCATAATCTTTTGCAATGTATTTCCGATATTGACTTAGCAATACTGAATGAAGCATTTTCTGATGATCTTCTTCGTTTGTCTGCAATAGTACAACATTTTTTGAGTAACCAGATTCCATAAATCTTTTCAAATCATATTGATATACGATTCGATTTTGTAATTTTTCAAATAAAAACTCATTCTCCAAATTAAGTGTGGCACTGAAACCCAAAAGTCGATTTTTTGGATTTAATGAAAGCAATTGTTCTATAGTACGCTCCCATGAGCGAACCTTTGCTTCCTCTTGTGTTACACTTTTTTGATTTCTACGGGTTTCGGCAAAATAATGATGCGCTTCATCTGCTAACATGACAATATTCATTTCTTCCAAAGTTTCGAAGGTCACTTCATTTTCTTTCGGCTCCATTAAGTTGTTATGAAGACTTTGGACGCTTGTTACTTTTAAGTAAATCGTGTTTGGAGCTGGCTGATGAGGAAACGTATCAACTGTTTGAACTTGAATTTTATTCCCATCTAGAACTATACCTTCCGGCTTAAAAAGGTATTTAGGAGAAGTACTGTTCGTCAAATTGTTTCTAGTTTTCTTTACTATGGCATCACTATCTGCAAAAAATAAGAAATTTTGATAGCCATGTTCTTGATACAAATATAGAATAGAAGCGGCGAGAATTAGTGTTTTTCCAGATCCAGTCGCCATATGAAATAGCTGATTTTGAAAAGAAACATCAGCTTGTGGAGAACGTTGAGTATAGATTAAATGTCTTAATGCTTCTTCTTGATAAGGTCGAATTGTATGATTGAGATTCTTTTGTAAATAATCAGGTACTTCCGGCGGTTGATCGAAAATATCTTTAAACCTCTCTTCAATACGAGTATGAAGAATTTCCTTACTCATAATTCCTCACCAACCTTTTTATAAAAAGAATGATTAAATTTTTTAACAGCTTCGGAAACATTAAATTTAATGTCGTCAATCTCTGAATAGTTTAAATACAGCTGGTTAATATCAAGTACTTCGATTAACAGTGCTTTTTTATCGCTTATAGGCAATTTAGTGAATTCACTATCTTCATTAGTGATTTTTTCTATATCTGTTTGGAAGTTCAAGTAAGCTGTTTGCTTCATTTGGTCAATTATTTTTAGTAAATCGTCGTCATTACCTGCTTGTTGAATAAGTTCTATATACTCCATATTAAGATTTTGTAATTCAGCATAAACAAAGCTCCCTCCGCCTTGCCAATCCATTGCTTTTGAAATGCCACCCTGTTCTCCCTCAATTACTTTCTTTAAACGAGGAACTGAAACGGTTTCTATATAATCCATTTGCTCAACACCTATAAACTGTCGGTTCATCTTCATTGCAACAGCTTGAGTAGTTGCCGATCCCATAAAGAAATCAAGTACCAAGTCGCCTTCATCAGTCGCCAATTGGATTGCTCTGCTCACTAAATCTTCCGGTTTAGGATTTTCAAATACTACTCTGCCAAATAAACTTTGTTGATGTTTAGTTCCATTAGTTGTCGTTCCAGTCCCGTCCCAAATGATTGAATCAACAGAATCTGGTACGACATTATTCCAAAGTGTAGTAGCTGCTTTTCCTTTACTTTGATCTTGTGCATCTTTTAAATAAACTTTTAGTTGTGGTTTTGTTAGTCCACGTGCGCCAAATCTAATTCTGTTATCTGCTAAAAGTTCTTTATAGTCTTCTTCTGTAGTTCTCCAATGTCTTCCTTCAGGTGGTCGATAACCTTGTCCTGTATTTGGGTTTTCAATTATGTATTCGAGATTTTTTCTAATATTAGGCGCATCAAATGGCTCTACTTTATATGGTCCTCTACCATCATCATCATTTAAATTGAATCCATCTACATCTAAAAAAAGTCTAAATTCATTTTTATTTATTGCATTTTTATTTTTTGCGTACACTAGTACATGGTTGGTAGATGTAGAGATTAAGCTATCGCTAGATACCGACTTCCTAGACTGCCAAGTAATATCAGCAATAAAGTTATCCATATCGAAAACACTATCTGCTAATACTTTTAAATAATGTGCTCCTTCAGAAGAAATCGTAATATATATAATCCCTTTTTCAGCCATTAAATCTTTTGCTACCTCTAATCTATTTTTCATAAAAACTAACCAAGAAGAAAGCTTGAAATTTGAATTATAAGCAAAGGTATCAGCAGGTTTATTTTCATTAAAAAAATAAGGTGGATCTATAAATATAGCTTTAACTTTCTCAGCATATCGATTCTTTAATGAATGTAAAGCAATTAAATTATTCCCTTTTAAAATCAAATTATCTTCGTCTTTAATTTCTTCAACCTCATGCTCTCCGTCAGAATCAATTTTTTTTATTTTAGTCAATACTTTAGGAGAAAACATTACATCAATTTCTTCTCTTGCAAGAACACTATGATAATAAACTTCTTTTCTTCCCACCTCTTCTTTTGTCATTCCCCCTTCTAGCACACAATCTTTATGCGGGAAATCCAATACAACATCAGAATCGTATTTTAAATACTTGTTTTGACTCGTCAAACCGACTTCGTTACCAAAACGAGTGTAGCTATTTTCCCAGTAGCTCTTAAAGCGAATCATATTCACAAAATCATCTATTTTAAATACGGTCCCTTCACCGATTGAAAATGAATATACTTTCTTTATCTCTTCATTGGCAAAAAGGTCATTTATCAAATCTTTTCTGTAATCTCTCAAAGCTTCAATAACTTTTGATTTTAGAAGATTTCCCTCACTCCAAAATTCAGGATAATTAGATAAGATTTTTTTTATTTCTCCTTGCAATTTAGTTTCCATCAAGATTCTCCTCTAATAATTTTATTTTTATATAAAATAAATTAATTACATTACCATTATAACAGTATGTCTTATCGCATAATAAAATAACCTATTAGTGTATTATTTTCAAACTTACTTTGAAAATGCATAAACATTTACAAAAACACCATTCGGCTGAATAGTGTTCCTTGCGTGGCGTGAGACACGCCCACGCTCTTGCTTTTTGCGTTGTTCTTACGCTCCGTGCCTCCCGTTAGAAAGGGCCAGGAACATAGAGATGCGGCTTGTGAGCCAGCAGCTCTTGTTATCGGGCCGTCAGGGGGGCAGCGGTGCGATGAGCGACTTCGCCAAGAGGTGCTAGACGCTCACGCATGAGCCCGTATCACCATTCTTTCTCCCATGCCCCGTCTTCAGACACGCCCCAATCCTCGAACCGATACTTGATGAGCCAATGGACATGCATCACTTCATATTCGAATGTACCCTGTGATAGCTCTGAGACGACGAAGCTGACGTCTCCATCCGCCACCACCCATGTCCGTAGAGATACACTTTATTGATCGGACGCTCTTCCGCATCCAAGTAGATTACCACCCGGAAGTAAGGCGAGTTCCGTCCTTCATCGAACCGGACAACCTTCTCGACGCAATGTTCCCTGTCGACGACACGTATCCATTCGGGACGCGCCATTAATTCAGAGAACACGGTCTGGACGAACGGATCCAATCCACCGAACGCATAGTCATCAAGTAACCGCTCGTCCATCACGTCTCATCCCTTTCAGTTTTTTATAGACCGATTCCCGATACTTATGTGATTCACGCTTCGTCCAAAGACTCACTAGATAAAAATGTATACATGTATACAAATCTACAAGTATACATGTATACATTTCGGAACAATCAGTTATGTACTTGAAGCGTGTTCGTATTAAAGAAGACCGTCATTTGTTTCAATCGTTCCCCTTCTCTCACTTCACAAAGGATATCCATACTTACCAACTCGAATGCCTCAGGATCGATATACATCCGTTCAGGAAGTCTTCTAAGCAATACCTCTTTCATTTCTTCAATCGTTTGCTGGTCCAATTTGTGATTCATTTGAATCATCCTCTCCTGTTGATAGCTCAACGATACCTCGAATCGGACCACTCGACATCTCGCCTTGTTTCATATAAGCCCTGGGCTTGTTTAAAACAAGCCCAGGGCTTACGTAGGAAAAATGATGATTTTCCCCAAACAAGCACTCATTTTTTCACCATTCCAAACATCGCAAATACACATTCATGAAAAAACAGAGCACCGTGATTTCTTTATGTCTTTGACTTCTCATCAAAACTATTTGTTTTCGCCACGCGAAAACATTCCTTTTCCCGGATCCGAATTCTGGATCCAGGCGAGAGCAACGCGAGTCGCCAATCTTGTAAAAGAAAAACGTATGTTTTTCCTCCTTGCCCTTACCGGACGGACCAGGACCGGTCCCCCGGCCCCGCTCCTTTCCATTCAACCCATGTAACCTCGCTGTTTCATGCTGACATATGACTCGTCCGCACCGAGGATGAGATGGTCGAGCACCGGGATGCCGATGAGGTCGCCCGCCTCATGTAAGCGCTCTGAGACGAGTATGTCCTCTCGGCTCGGGCTCGGGTCCCCGCTCGGGTGTTGGTGACAGGCGATGATACAAGAGGCATTGTTCAAGATGGCGCATTTGAAGATTTCCCGCGGATGGACGACGCTCGAGTTGACGCTCCCGACGTGCGCCCGATGAACACCGATGACCCGATTCTTCGTGTTGAGCATGATGACGAGGAACACTTCACGGTCATCATCCCCGATGAAAGATGCCCCGATTTGTCGGGCGTTGTCGGGTGATTGGATGATGGCGTGCTCGAGCGCGACCATTTCCTCTCGAACCTCTTGCTTGATACGGATGACCTCGATGATTGACGAAAGTTCCATGTTGGTTTGTCCCCTTTCGGATAAGCTGTCCTCAGAACGAACACCGTTGTGCGTCCTGTTGACGGGAACGAAGCGAGCGTCGGGAGACGGTGCAAGGGCGACCGCAGGGAGAGCCTCAAAAAAATGCGTAGAGCAAACGAAGGACCAGGCTTCCGTAGCCAACGAGCGAAAAGCCTTGCTTTGAGCCAAAAGCGAAGGAAGACGGGCCGGAGGGCGCGTCATTTTTTTGACGTCCCTTGCACCGGCGACCAGCGAGCTAGAGTACGGAAACAGGACGCACGAATCACCAATCACGAAAAAGGCTGTTCAAACAAGGTTAACCGGGTATAAAATAAGAACAAATGTTCGTTTTATTAGGAGGATGATTTTTATGACGATGTATCGCGATCGAGGCGAACTGAAATGGATCCCATTTCTCATGCCCGAACACAGAGCCCTACTGACGAAATACTATAAAGAAATTCAAAAGATTGAGATGCCTGATGTCGACGAACAGGTCCTATCGGTTTATGAGAACGTTTTGAACGATGCGATTTTCAGTGGGGACGTGGTCGAGGTGAAGTATATGGAAGAGCGGGAGATGAAGCGGTTCAAGGGGTTCGTGCACCGGACGAACTACATGGAGCGGACCGTCGAGCTGGCCAATCAGCGGGACGGAATCATCTATGTTCCATTCGAGGCAATCATTCACGTGGAACAATCGATAGACTAACGAACTGGCGACTGTTCAGAATCTAGCCTATCAAGAATGTATTGTTTAAATTAATTCGAATAACGAATTCAATTACTTTAAAATTAAACTGTATGATTTGCTTTTAAAAATAAACTGAAAGGACTCAATAAATGAAGCAAAATCAAAAGCAAAAAACAAACCAACATTATGTTCCTCAATTCTATCTGGAGAATTTTTCTAAAAAGAATAAAAATACTTATCAAATAGCTGTTTATGATAAAAAACGAAAAAAATCTTTTGTTTCTAATGTAAGAAATGTTGCTTCATCTCGTTATTTTTATGATTTCCCTTCTGTGGATCAGATGAGAAATCTTGTAGAAGGAGAAAAAGACGCTGATCATATTCTAGAAAATTACGGTAATGATAGTTTCTTTCATGTACAAATGGTCGAAAACTATTTTTCGGATGAAGTTGAAGCTCAATTCAAGGGTTCCTTGTCTAAATTAAAAGCTAAATACACTCTATCTAAAAACCCATTCGAATTGAGAAACATCTTTTCAAATGAAGAAAAGCAAGTTTTATCACACCATATTGCACTTCAGCTAACTCGAACGAATGAATTTCGCAAAACGATTTTAGAAGCTGACGAAAAGGTTATGAAAGCACTGACTTTTATGATAGCAAAAAGCCAGTTTCCTAACGTAACTCAAAATGATTTTGAAGTTGTTAGAAAAAAAGAATTTGAAAGTATAACACACGCATCTCATATGTTTGATGTTGGAGAAAGTGTTGCACAGGCTCTGTTTAACCACGTATGGTTTATAGGGGTTAATGAAAGTACATTACCTATCTACACGTCAGACAATCCAGTGGTGCAATATTCTCATGGTCCTCAAAATGAACTATTTTCATCAGGAGGCATTGCTTCATTCGGTACAGAAATCGCTTTTCCGATAAATGAAAAATTAATTCTTATTATGTATGAAAGAGAATATTGGGAGACTGTAGGTAAACAAAGAGAAAATATTTTCATTTCTCTAAGTGAATCAAATATTACTTTCTATAACTCTCTACAAGTTTTCCAGTCTAATTCTCAGATATATTCTGCTAATGAGGAATTTTCAACAATCAAAGAAATTTTAGAGCGCTCACCTGAAAAAATTCAAAGATTAGAAAAAGTCGAGGTTTTCGGTGGCGGAGAGAAAATCCTTTAGTCACGTCCTTTAAACGAATGTTAAAAAGACATTTTCAATAGTTGATTCCCATTAAAATGTAAAGGGCTGTAAATAGACCTTTACATTTTACCTTCGTTGTTTTTAAACTCATCTTTATTATCAACGTTTGTTTTCTGTCATACTTAATAAGTAAACAAATAAATAAAAAAGAAGGTCATTCATCACGAGAATTAGATGTATATAACAGAACTTGTCCTCACAGGTAAATGAACTAAAAAAACTATTACACAAAGGTTAAAATTTGAAAAATGTTTAGACTATATAAAAAAGGAGATAACATAGTCTTCTGAAAGCTAAATCGTTTAGACCGTACAACAAATACTGTATTTATTGTCTAACTTTTCGTTTCAGTTTACTGCGATGGTATTTTTGTACTGTCACATGAATTTCAGTTAATTCGTTTTTTCTAAAAGGACTTTCTTATTGTGAACGGAGGAAAGATTTTATTATTCAGAAGCAATAAACAAACATTTTCTTCTTAAAAAGATCATTTACAGCCTGATTTTAGATTATCACAAACCCACTTTTCGACATCGGAATGTATACAAAATTCAAAAGTTTAAATTGACTACATGTGGTATTAAAGATTAAAGTACGAGAAAATGATAAGGGCTATATTGTCTCAAAATTTAATGTTCATATTACATAAACAAAGTAAAGTGGTGATATTGATGCAATCAAATGAAATTAAAGTTACTTCATTCCGCGTGTCACAAGAGGTCAAAGAACACATTCAACGTCTAACGGAACAAAGACAGCTGTCGACAAACCAACTGTTCGAGCAATTGATAAAATTAGCCGAACAACAAGCACCTGATCCCTTAATTATAGAAGAGAATACCGCGCTTGAAGCGGCATTGAATCAAGTCCTCGCCCTCTTTAGTGAACGAGCCGCAAGACTTGAATCTCAACAGAAAGAACATAAACGAGTCAGCACTCGTTATAAAAATACCGTTCAATACCTCGAACAAAGCGTAATTGCAGAAACAGAACAACTCAAAGAAGAGTACGAGCAAAAATTTTCATTACATAAGAATGCGCTCACTCAATTACAAGACCAAATCAACCAACTAATCACTGAAAAAAAACTCGTAGAAGAAACGTTCGAAATAGAGCGGAACTCATTTAAAGAAGAATTAAAAGAGCAGAAAAAAAGAGTTTTTCAACTAGAAAATGAATTGAAAACACTCGAGCAAGAACGAAGCCATCTCAATCGCCAGAATCAGAACCTGATGGACGTAATCGATGAAGTGAAGTCACGTACGCACCGGAATAATCAGCTCAAGGAAGAAAATCAGAAGCTTCACTTGGAAGTCCAAATCCTACGGAGAGAAAAAGAAACGTTTGAAGTTCGTTTACAGGAACAAATAGAACTCGCCGTTCTTCGTGAAAGAAATATGCAATCAGATAGAGGTTAATATGTAGCAAAAACACCCCAAAACTTGCACCTGTCCAGTATGCAATGAAATATCATTTAGACGACTTCAATCTTCTAATTCTGAAAAAGCTTAACCCCTTTGAACTGAACCAAAAAAGTTGGACACTAAATAATTTTGTTAAGCGACCTTTAGAACCTGCGTCCAGTATTCAACCGGGCCCAGGTTTTTTAGTCGTTTCTTGATGCGACGATGATTGTAATACTCGATGTAGCGCTCGAGGAGCGCATGGATGCGCCGATAGCCACAACGTCCTTCGTGTGCGTGGAAGAGGGTCCGGATTGCTTCCTTCACGTCTGCGTACTTATCATCGGCCGTCAGGCGCGTCCGCCAATAGTAATAGACGCTTCGAGCCATATCGAGCACCTGGAGGAGCCCCGGTACAGGATAGGTCGTCCGTAGCTCGTCGATCACTTGGGCCTTGATCCGGTTCGTCGCGCTTCCTCTTCTTGAACCAAGGCTTTCAATTTTTTTAACGCTGCGTTCTCCATCTCGAGGAACTCGATCCGTTCCTTGAGCTTCTCGACCTCCGTCATTTCTTTGGGTTCCTGCTTCTTCCGTCTCGCCATCGGGGCACGTCCTTTCGGCTTGGCGACCAGTCCCTCGGGTCCCTCCCGTTCATAAGTGGATCGCCAGTTGGCGATCATCCCGGGAGAAGAGATTCTGTACTTCAGGGCCGCGTCCATCAGGGACATCCCGTTTTCCGCCATGTCTTTTAGTACCCTCAGTTTAAACGTCTGTGAGTGGACTGTATAGGACAGAGCGAAAATCGTCTCGCCCCACCGTTCGTAGAGAAGCACCCATAAACGTACCTGATGATGACTCACCCCGAACTCTTTCCCCAACGTTTTGTAGCCATCCTTATTTGTCAGGTAGCGTTCGACAATTTGAATTTTCAACGCCTTTGTGAATTTGGTCATAAAAAACACCCCATAAAAGTTGGATTTTTATGTCCAACTTTTATGGGGCAGTTCACCTTTTGTCATTTTTTAAGACAGTCATGTATGTGCGTTGTTAGTTCAGTCGGTGCATTATCGAGACAGCGTCCGATGCAGGCCATGCTACGGTGACAACTTTTTTGTACCACTTTCATTTCTGTCAGATGACAGAGAACATGTCGGTTGTCTTCTCCCTCGTACTTCTTAGTTTTGCTTTCTTTATGGCCGTTATACTGATTTATATACTTCTTAGAAACACTTCAATTGAATTCTTTAGAACAAGTTTTCGGATTTAATAAAATAGTCATTCTCAACAGTAATCTGTATCTTATGCAAAGGGCCTTTAAAAAAACTTATGCGCCTTGAGGGAGATGATCCCTGTACTGTACAAGAGTCATCTTTTTCACGTTCCACTGGTAGTGATGGTGATTATAGTAGCTAATGGTCCTACGACCCCCATTACACAAAGAGTAGAACATCGTGCACGCCTCTAATTCGGTGAGTGATGTCCTTGAAATTTCCGCATGATACGTCAGATGCACTTCAGGTTCATCGACACACCGACATGAGCAGATAGAAACATCCTGATCTGCCTAGCCCCTTCTTTCGCTTCTTGAAGTGGAACACCTTCAGAACGAGGTCACAAAGAACCATGTCTTTCACTTCACGTTCCTATCTGTCCTGTACCCTCCGCTTTGAGAAATAGGCGTGGTATCCCTGACGTTACACTCCGACCACGTGACAGAGATAGCCGACCATCCCTTTCATTCTGTGCTTGATGATGACACCTTGAATCAACTCGTATTTTGGTGATGCACTTAGTCCTTCTTTCCCCTCCCTTTCGCTAGGCGGATCTGCATTAATAGTTCGGCCTCGGCTTTTAACAGTTTGTTTTTTGGCCTCTAGCTTTGCGTACCGTTCCTCCGTAGACAGTTCTTCATCTTTGCTACGTCATGAATTGCCTACAGCTCAGACCCATTACCCGTCTCTATTATAAGGCGCTAACCCGCATCTCCTATAAGAGTTTATGCGCGAAGTACCAACCAAACCCGCAGTCACGAAAGATTTCTATCGCAAATCGTCTATCAAGCATCTGTACTATAAAGAGTTCTTTGAACTCATGGGTATCCATGATTCCTTTCGGTCTCACGGCCTTGACGTATTTATTCGTGTCCAACTCATTTATATCTTTCGCCGTAAACAGTTTCTTCGACATCTCAAATTCACTCCCGATATGATTTAGTTCAGTGTACACAAAAACCCTGAGTAATAGACTTTTTAGTGTCTATTACTCAGGGTACAGTTTATTTCAACCTATACACTTTTTAGCGAGGACTTTAAACGCATTGGAGATATTTTACTAATCTATATCATGTAATTGTTTATTCTAATTTCAATAGTAATGAATAATATTAGAGATAACATAAATTCGAGAAAATGAACCGTCATGTACGATGATAGCGTTTATAAAGTAACTTACATTTTCCCAAGCATAATTCCTATCAATGTTGATTCAAATTCACCACTACACTTTAAAAAAATCGCCTCTCTGAAGTTAATAAAATATTCTGTTTGGACCAATCTTACTTTGTGCTAATTTCAAAATATCACCAATTTATTTTTTCATTTCCTTATTACTATTAATCTCACGTTTTTGACAAACACCTCTTTCACTCTGTTTGCCATTTTTCACTGCATAGTCTGGCTTGTAGCCTGCAATACGTCGATTTCGTTCAATAAGAATTTTCAACGCGAGAGTTGAATCTAATTTCACTTGTATACCTCCATTGTTACTCCAAAAGTATTTTTCATTAATCATGAACACCAATTTAGCACGTACTTTATACATAAAGTTTTCAAAAATGGAATAACTCCAAGACAAATTGTAAGAATCACCTTTATTACACTCATTTATAAATTGACCTTAAAATGATTACTGATTATCTAACCACTAAACAAAGTAGCCTAACTTAATCTTTGTTCTCTCTAGATATTCGCTTAATCGGACTTGTTTTTCCGTGTGATTCATAATAAAGTCTTATGATTGTGGTTTATGTTTGCGATTCTACTTTTTCATTATTTAACTGAGAACATATCTGATTTTGAAAATTTCAAAAAAATATTTTGTATAACCTCTTCATAGGAGGTAAAAACATGAACCCATATTTCCAAGCAGAACAATTAATTTTTGAAATCTCTAGTCTAGCTATCAAAGCATGGCAACAAGGTGAGAAGAGATATTTTAAAAATAACCAGTTAACTGATGTCCTTTTTGTTTTAAATCAGTCCGATTTTAAAATGGAAACATTAAAGATCCTTATCAGTACTTATCCTGATTTGTTTAATAATATCACTATACATAAGGTCACAAATGCATATGCCATCTTTAAAGACTACATTCTTGAACTTATTAAATCAGACTTAGATATGCGAGAGCAATACTCTACTGAATTACTAAATAGATTAAATAATCTCATCAAAAACTTAAACGAGCTTGATTGGGAAATCTTCAAAGTTCAAGAGAATTAATATTTCTATCTAGAATCAAATTAAATCTAGCGTTAAAGTTTCTAGAGTTTAAACTACAGTTACTTGTCAGAGATATCACACCTACCTCGGTGTTTATTGAATCAACTTAGACAGAGGTCTTTCGTTTTACTTTTTCGCTCTACCGTACAGGTACTATTGAGGGCGAAAGTTCAGATGGAGATGCTTTCTTCAAAGTTTACCTTGTCAGTGGCTTGTGATGTCATCCAACACCTCACTGTTTACATAATTTGCTTTATCAAGCCTGGACATATAATTATATATTTCTCCATCTTCTAAAAGATTCATGGCAATCTCTTATCTAAGCCAGCTAATCAGTCTCGATATCCTCCAAACAAATTGAGTACATACCATACCTGCGTATAATCGTTTAAGAAAATTGAGAATTAAATCTCATACTTCAGATTGCTTTGAATCTTTCTCGTCGCGACGACACCTCGAGTCATAATGAGCTTAAACTATCTCCATCAAACCTGACTTTTCAAGAAGGTGGAGTTCGTTATTTGTTCGATTTGATTTATATATCATTTGTTATTTGTCGAAATACTTGACGACAATTTGACAGCTATTTATGTCTAATGAGTCCTATCCTTCAAAAAACACAACAATTTTTTTGAAAATGAAAATTTTATTGAATCTAAATTTAGAGTCAATAAAAAGAGAGGGAGGAAACAGATGAACTGAACCCCGAATGATAGACACTTGAAAAAAGTGCATCATTCGGGGTTTTTCGTATGGATACGAATCGCTACAATGAACCTATTCATTCAGACGGGAGAAACAACCATGAGTAAAATCCTCTTCAACATGACTCAAATCAACCAGCTCGAAG
>NZ_LR733672.1:0-1022 GCF_902506275.1 Exiguobacterium sp. 8A
CGACATCGTCGGGCTGCCGTGGGCCGCCGGCATCATCGCCATCGGGTCGCTGATCGGTCTGACCACCGTCGTCATGGTGCTGCTGCTCGGCCTGTCCCGCATCGTCTTCTCGATGAGCCGCGACGGCCTGCTGCCCCGCTGGTTCTCCAAGACCAACCCGAAGACGCAGACGCCGGTCCGCGTGCAGGTCGTCGCCGGTGTCGTCGTTGCGCTGCTGGCCGGGTTCACCGCGGTCGACAAGCTCGAGGGCATGATCAACATTGGCACGCTGTCGGCGTTCGTCCTGGTGTCGATCGGCATCGTCGTGCTGCGTCGTTCGCGGCCGGACGCCCCGCGGGCCTTCCGGGTGCCGTGGTCGCCCGTGCTGCCGATCATCTCGGCGGTGCTGTGCTTCTGGCTGATGCTGAACCTCGAGGTCGAGACCTGGCTCCGGTTCGTCGTCTGGCTGGTCATCGGCTTCGTCATCTACTTCGGCTACAGCCGTCGCCACAGCCGCGTCGGCCAGGGCATGCAGTAGGGCCGTCCCGCAAAACACCGGTGTTCGCACGTTGCACACCCGCACACCGCGGTTCGACGTGTGGACACCGGTGTTTTGCAGCCCGCCGGTCCGCGCCGCAGCCGCTACGCGCCGACGAGCAGCAGCCCGCCGAACGCGAGCATCACGACGGCGACCAGACCGTCGAACACCCGCCACGTGAGCGGCTTCTCGAACAGCGGCCGCAGCAGCCGACCGCCGAACCCGAGCGCACCGAACCACAGGCAGCTCGCCGCGACGGCACCGATCGTCCAGAGCCACCGGTCGTCCGCACCCTGCTGGTTCGCCACCGACCCGAGGAACACCAGCGTGTCCAGGTACACGTGCGGGTTCGCCCACGTGAAGACGAGCATGGTCAGCACCGCCGTCCGCATGGTCACCCCCTGGCCGGGAGGCACGGTGCGCGTCCGCCCCGCCGCCACCGTCGAACGCCCGGTCGCGTCGACCCCCGAACCGGCGCCCGCGCCCGTGTCGACCCCCGCGCCTG
>NZ_LR733673.1:0-6696 GCF_902506275.1 Exiguobacterium sp. 8A
TATGCAGATGAAAATCAGATTCGCCAACTGAAAAATGAACTAAATTAGCTTATAGCTAGGATTAGACTACTTGATGTATCTCACAAGTTGATTAATCTTAGCCTTTTATTTTAACTATGGCGTAGATTGAGCTTAAGTGATCCAATTAATTTGATAAGTAATTATAACGATGCTTTCAAGTCTATTGAAGAAGTATCACTCCAATGAGAGGGTAAAAAAAGCTTCAGATGGAATATATTATTGGTATGCAGATGAAAATCAGATTCGCCAACTGAAAAATGAACTAAATTAGCTTATAGCTAGGATTAGACTACTTGATGTATCTCACAAGTTGATTAATCTTAGCCTTTTATTTTAACTATGGCGTAGATGAATATTTGAACATACTAAGGTAGCACCTTCAAAAGATTGAAAAATGAGTATATGAGGTATTAAATAACACACCATCTGGAAAAGGGGGATTAAAATGATAGAGTTTGTAAGTAGAACTAGTCAAATTGCTTATACTATCTATATGAATACTGAAGGAACAACAATTCAAGCACTTTCTAATAAGTATGGTGTTTCCGCTAATACAATTAGAAAAGAATTGAATCAACTAGATGCTATTCTTCCAGAGGGATGGCAGTTAGTTCGAGAAGGAAGGACAGGCGTACAATTAATATCTCCTTTAGATTCGAAAATTGAAGATCTGCTAAATAGCTTAAACAAATCTAATGATATGATGAGTTTACTTAAACTGATTATTGAAAAAGATGAGTGTACATCAGAATTCTTGTGCGACTACTTTGGTTATAGCAAAGCAACGTTATATAGAAAGGTAAAGCATATAAAAGACTGGCTGTTTGAATACGACATAATTTTAGAAACTATTCCTTACTACTATTTTGATGGGGACGAAAGAAAAATTCGAGCAATGATGGTGCAGTTTTACGATATATATTTTTCGGGTAACCTCCTAACTTCTGAATTAACTAGTGCTTTCTCAATACCGGATTTTAAACACCAACTAGGTGAGATATTGCTTTCAAATAACATATTTATTTCTATGGAAGAAACGAGAAGGTTGGTTTTATTGTTACACACTATGCATATACGCGCTGGTTTTCTAAGATATATACCAGAATTAAATAGAGAAATAAGGAGATCAGGAATTTATTATAGCATTGCAAATAAATTACATCTTTTTTTCCCGAAATATCTTAACAATGATGTTATGCAAAATGAATTTGCTTATTTCTCGCTCAATTTATTCGCAGGTGGAAGACCTAAAAATAGACAAGAAGAGATTTGGTCCATTAGAGATAATAAAGATAATGACTTACGGTTTATATGGATTTTTTCATTTTTAGAAGAATTATCTCAAAATTTCTATTTTGATTTTTCAAGTGACGATCAACTTGTTTATGATTTATCAAATTTTATATCGAGAGTAAACACTGATCATATGTTGCTGACGAATACTAGGAATAATCAGTTAATTCATTACTTTCCTCATTTAAATGAAAATAAACTTCTGTCAATAATTGATAAAGCTTTGCGATTGACTCCAATACAATTCCCTTCAGATAAAGATTATTCTCTCATTTATCAGGAAACTGACAAAATTCAACTTTTGGTTTTAATTCGAGCTAGCTTAGAAAGGTTTAAGCAGAATATAACTATTAATGTAGTAATCGTATGTAATACGTTACTTGAATTTTCAAATATTCATGCTGAGTTAGTGTATCGCTATGGTAATCGCTTGGATATCCGCTATATTGAGAGTTCGCACGTCCATCAAGTGAGATTAAATCCATATGTTGATTTTGTAATTAGTACTGTTAAAACTATTTCTAAATATGTACCTCATTTAGTTGTGATTGATGTAGGTACAATCCCGGATAATTCTGATTATGAAATGATTTCAGAGTATGTCATGAAGTTTTCTGAAAGAAAAATGAGCGGAACTTATACCGAAACACAGGAGGTTGAGAAATGATTAATTTTATGGATCGTCAGTCACTTCTTGCTTATCATTTGTTCAATGCGTTTACCCCCATCTCATATCAGACACTTTCAAAAAGATTTGGTATTTCTACAAACAAAGTAATAAGAGACATTGAAGACCTTGATTATCGCTTGCCAATTGGATGGGCAATTGTGAAAAAAAAATCAGGTGGTATCATTTTACAGCGCCCACAAAAAGGAACAATTAAAGATTTGTGGGATAGTCTTAATCAGACAAATCTTTATTTTCAGATTGTTCAAATTATATTAGAGGAACGCCCGTTTACACAGGAAGAACTTGCTGTAGAATTTCATTTGACGCGCCCTACATTGTTTCGACGCTTAAAAATAATAAAAAAATGGGCAGCGAGATTTAACATAAACCTTGATACCAGAGATTATGTGCAGTTTGTGGGTGAAGAGGATGATTTACGAGCTATGATAGTTCAATTTTATGATATTTTTTGGGGAGATGATTATCGGAAAAATCAATATTTCAACGAGGAACAGTTCATATTAGAATTGTCAAGTACTTGTCAAAGTAAAAGTATACAAATAAATATGGGAGCAATTAGAAGACTAACAATCCTTTTAAACATCATTCATTCTCGAAAACGAAAAAGAAAACGGTATAAGTTGAATTCCAATGTTAGTGTGTCTAAACAGTCTTTATATTATCAAATTTCGTCATCCCTGAAGACATTCTTTCCTCAGTATGACAATCTAAACGAACTTGAAAAGGAGTTGGAGTATTTCGGGTTTAACATTCTTTCCGAATTTCGTCCGAAAAACAAAAGTGAAGAAGTCACTTATATGAGAAGGAATCTTTATACTGACCATATTTCTCAAAATATATATACATTTTTATTTGAGCTCTCTAAACACTTTCAAGTTTCTTTCTGGGCCGATGATGATTTAGTGTTTGATTTAGTTAATTTGCTTCAAACTATGTATTTGGATAATAGATTGAGAACCAATTCTAGATCTAGTTATTTACTTCGTTATTATTATGTTTATGAAGAATATTCGCTGTTTAAATTGATTCAACAGACTATTGAGGAAGGGGATTTTGAGTTCATTATCAAAGATAAGCGCTTTTTGGAGTTGAATTACTTAGAAATTTTCTTAATAATTAAGGCTAGTATTTTACGTCAAAGATCACAAAAGTCATTAAAAGTAATTATACTCACACAATATGAACATGAGAAATCATATCTAAGTTCAACTATACAGGGATGGTTTTCTAATTCTTTGGAGATTAGAACTGGTATTAGCTATTATAGCTCGGTTCTTAACTTTTTTTCTGATTATGATTTAATACTTAGTACTCGCCGAGTCAGTTCTCAATCTATTCCGCATATTCCGATTCGTCACATAAGCTCAATTCCATCTGAAAAGGAGAAGAAAGAAGTAATAAAGTTGGTGAATTATTATTTGAATAGAAAAATAGTAGTTTCTGAAACGGATGTATCTTTAATTGAAGAATTTTTGGAGTAGATAGTTTGTTAAATTGAATACCATATCTCCTTGACCCACAGTTAGTTTAAGTAGACATGATTGTTAGTTCGTTATCACCGACTCTCAGAATAGTCCGAACCCTTCAAAAAAGGATTTGGAGAAGATTGTTGAATTTCTCGTTACTTTCCAAGATGGGGTTTGAACTTTTTAATAACTTTACATGTTAGCTTCTCTAGGCTGAAGCATTAAGAGGTTCTCAAAAAAACGATAATCTAAATTTATATGACACGGAAAAGTTCTCGAATTTTTCGAATCTCCGACGGTTTCGGGTCTTGGCTTTGTGTTGAATCGCATAGATCTTACAATGTCACATGAAATATTGACGAAATAACTCACATCGCGTGAGCTATTTCGTCTTTTTTGCGTTTGATTCGATGAGACGCCTTCTTTGTCTGTCACGAAATTAAGAAATACTACAGAGGCAGTCCTTTTTGGATAATCGCTTGGACAGTTTTGCGAGTTGGAACTTTCTCACGAGGTGAAGCGAAGTAAGTGAAGTACCTTTTTGTCGGTGAACGAGCGTACGGTTGTCTGAGGACGAAGTTAATAAAGACAATGCTTGGGCGTCGAGAGGTGATTACATGGCAGTGCGGGGTAATGTCGAAATGGGGCGGTTGCTGAGTTACGTTGTGCGAGAAAAGAATAAATGGTGGGAAGACATAATGATGGTAGTTGTGTCGTCCTGGCTTAACTCATGGATCTGTGCTTTTGAGATTAAGTGTTTTTTCAAATTTGATATTCGCCTCAATTAGATCTGGTTGAATACAAATGATAAATTCGCGCTCTCGGCGATGACGAGACTGAGGAACCAACGATGGACGAAGGCCATTTAAATATCCTTAGTGGTTTAACACGTGAAACGGATGCTGAACGAGGGTCAGTGGGATAGTGATCTTGATAATGATTTTGAGCTGTGCCTGTTAAGAACAATATATTTATTTCAATATGCACTTGAAGCTGTGAAGTGACATTTTTAAGATGTTCAGACGAATCCCAGCGCCAAGTCTTGTGCGTTCTCCGAGGTATAGTTTATGTAGACTTTATGGTTGTGATTGCGGTTGGGCGGGACTTTGGCATCGATCGGTAAATTGTTTGTCACTCTTTGATGAATAAAATTGCAAGAGTGGTACGTTTTAATGGCCGTAATCAAATTTGTCGAAAAAGTAAAAAAAATGATTCAAAAAAGTTTTATTCAGTGTTTCGTTTTTGAGGATTCAATTGAAAATATATATATAGAATAGGAAATGTACTTGTTACGTATTTTGTTTATGTAATAATCAATTCACTTTTCATTAAATAATTTCAGGTGAGAATTTTATAACATATGAAAGTATTGTAACAAGTCAAATATAAATAAAGAATAAGGGAGATTAAAGGGTAAAATGAAAAAACACTCAAAAAAAATGTTGAAGCCTATTAATGTAATGGCTACAACACTAGTTATTGCAAGTCCGTTTTTCTCTTCACCGGCTTACAGCAGTACATTTGCTGCTGAAAAAGTGAATACATTTGCATCAACTGCTAAAGTTACACAGACTACAGCGGCAAACGAGATTATTGTTTATAGTTTTGAAGAACTAAAACAAGCTATCACAGAAGATAATGGGATTGATACAATTTACATCGGTTCGAGTTTTAGTGTGACTGAAGATATTGTTATGCCATATCTTAAAAAGAACATCACTATTGATGGGAACGGAAATACTATTGATTTTGCGACGTATCAAAATACCTCGACGCGAGAATATGAAACTAAAGGTTTTGTAGTAAATGATAGTCGTTCTGGATCATCTGTGTACCACTTAAAGAATATGAAGTTAAATTCTTCATCTGTGAATGGACCATTCAAGGTAACGAATGCTGAAGATGTTTCTTTGAAATTTGAAAATATTCAATCGAACGGACGTGTTCTGGCTTATAACCCACTTGGGCGTGTTTATTTAATGGGAAATGGTACTGTTGTAGATACGCAATCTTCATCTAGTGATACACGTGCAATTGTATCAAGCTCAATTTTAGAGGTTAGTGGCGATTGGGATATGGTTACAAACGGGCGTACTTCATTTTACATGTATACAGGCTCGACGGGCACGTATCCAGGAAAGTTCATTCTACATTCAGGAGCCGACCTTTTCATCGAACATACCTTGAATCATTATTCGGCTAACATTTTTAATACTTCTGTTTCTGACACAGGTACAATTACAATCGATGAGAATGCTTCATTTGTTTCGAAAGGGTCATCTGTGACTGCACAGACCAAACCGATGAGAGACGTCACAATCGGCAAAAATGCATATGTTCGTGTTGGTGGATTCCCTGACAAAGATCTTGGGGGATCGACAAACGCGGCTAGTGTGTTGGCAGTTTCAAGAACTATCAATATTAATGAAAACGCAGATGTTGAAATTAATGGTCCACAACCTCTCCAATTGTATAAATATGATGCAACACTAAACATTAATAACCCTAAAAACTTCGTGTTGAAAGGTACGGGACGATTTAATGCTATCGCATTTTCTTCCCCATCTGGTAACATAACAGGAAATATGAATATTGTAGCTGACAGTGCCGTCTACTGGAGAGGAGTTCCAAACGTCACTGCCGGTACAGGGTTAGACTATTCTAAAGCAATGTCGAGCACAGGAAAAATTCAGATGTCCGCAGTTTATAATGGACTGACATTGAAATCTTCAACGGGTGATGAATCAAATTGGTTACCTAAGAGTCTGTATGGAACTACTAACCCTGACGGTAGCCAAGGGTATCCTGTATTTTCTGTAGGTTCTGAAAAAACATTGGAAGTTAAACAAGCTAGTGTAGGTACCAATGTTGTAGCAGGAACAGCAACACCTTCAGCAGATATTCGTATCACCTATAAAAAAGATGGTGTTACTAAAAGTTTTGTGCTGAAGTCTGACAGCAACGGACAGTTCAAATATACACTACCATTCCAGATTGCTGAAGGTTCAACCATTGATGTTCTTCTCGTTAGTGACTATCGGGTGGCGCATACTGGCGAAACAGAAGCAATGGAAAGTTTAGAAGTTATTGCACAACAGTCAGTAGACGACTTGTTCACGGATGAGAACCACAACGCACTCGCGCCGACGACGGACCAAGGTGCGATCGATGATGCCCGTGCGAAAGTGGACGCGCTCCCAGAGGGAGACCTCAAGGACGAGTTGA
>NZ_LR733674.1:0-1028 GCF_902506275.1 Exiguobacterium sp. 8A
GTTCCCGACTCGGCACCGCCCCCACCGAGCCGGAGGCGGACGACATCGCCGACCCGGTCCGTGGGGACGACGCCGACCACGCCCGGATGTGCGCGCTGGCCGACGAGGCGATCGACGCCGTCGTCGCCTGTGCCGCACGAGCGACGGAAGGAGCTCGAGATGCGCGGACTGCTCGTGCATGAGTGGATCGAAGCGGTCGGCGGCGCCGAACGTGTCCTCGACGCCATGGCGGACGAGTACCCGGACGCCGATCTCTTCGGCCTCTGGAACGACGCCCCTGGCCGGTACCCCGGCCGGCGGGTGATCGAGAGCGCCCTCGCGCCGACGCCGCTGCGGGGTCGCAAGGCCCTGGCCGTCCCCTTCCTCCCCGCGCTGTGGTCGCACGGGCTGCGCGACCTCGGACCGTACGACTGGGCGCTCGTCAGTTCGCACCTGTTCGCGCACCAGGCCCGTGTGCCCGGTGTCGATCCCGAGCGCCAGTTCACCTACGTGCACACACCGGCGCGGTACCTCTGGAACCCGGAGCTCGATGCCCGCGGCGCGTCCGTCGCCGCACGGGTCGCGGGTCCCGCGCTCCGTGCAGTGGACCGCCGTCGGGGCGGGGCGCTCCGGCACGTCGCGGCCAACAGCCGTTTCGTGCAGCAGCGCATCCGAGCGAGCTGGGACGTCGATGCGGTCGTGATCCACCCGCCCGTCGGGGTCGAACGACTCACCGCTGTCGACGACTGGGCGCAGGTGCTCGACGACCGTGAGCGTGCGCTGCTCGAGTCGCTGCCCGCGGGCTTCCTGCTGGGTGCGTCCCGGTTCGTGCCGTACAAGCGACTCGACGTGGTGATCGAGGCCGGCCGGGCATCTGCGCGGCCGGTGGTGCTCGCCGGTGACGGACCCGACCTCGAACGGCTCCGGGCGCTCGCCGCTGACTCGGACGTCGACGTCCGCATCGTCGTCCGGCCGTCCGACGCGCTCCTGGCGGCACTATTGCAGCGTGCAGCCGTCTACGTGTTCCCACCGGTGGAGGACTTCGGCAT
>NZ_LR733675.1:0-1007 GCF_902506275.1 Exiguobacterium sp. 8A
GCGCGGATCTGCTCGGCGGTCCACTCGCTGACGCCGATGTAGAGCGCCTTGCCCTGACGGACGACGTCGGCGAAGGCCTGCATCGTCTCCTCGAGGGGGGTCTCGTAGTCGTAGCGGTGCGCCTGGTAGAGGTCGACGTAGTCGGTCTGCAGCCGCTCGAGCGAGCCGTCGATCGACTCCATGATGTGCTTGCGGCTGAGGCCGACGTCGTTGTGCCCCTTCGGGCCCGTCGGCCAGTAGACCTTCGTGAAGACCTCGAGGGACTGGCGCCGCTCGCCCTTGAGCGCCTCGCCGAGGACGGTCTCGGCGGCGGTGTTGGCGTACGTGTCCGCAGTGTCGAACGTGGTGATGCCGGCGTCGAGCGCTGCCCGAACGCACTGGGTGGCGACGTCGTTCTCGACCTGCGAGCCGTGCGTCAGCCAGTTGCCGTAGGTGATCTCGGAGACCTTGAGGCCCGAGTTGCCGAGGTAGCGGTACTCCATGTGCGTGTCACTCCTGTCGTGGGGCGCGTCGGTGCGACCCGAACCGTGACGGTAGTCGGCTCGGACGGTGCAGGATCACATGGGACGACGGCGCGACGCTGCGCCGCATCGAAGCGAGGGAGCATCCATGACCGGAGCGAGCGTGTTGTTCATCGGCGGGAGCGGCGTCATCAGCGCCGCCTGCGTCCGGGAAGCCGTCGAGCAGGGGTTCGACGTGACCGTGCTCAACCGGGGGACCACCGGGGGCAGGCCGATCCCGGAGGGTGTGACGCGCCTCAAGGCCGACGTGTCGGACCGCAGCGCCCTGGCGGACGCACTCGGCGACCAGCGGTTCGACGTGGTCGTGAACTGGATCGCCTTCACGCCCGACCAGGTGCAGGCCGACGCGGACTTCTTCGCAGGGCGGACGCGGCAGTACGTCTTCATCAGCTCGGCCTCGGCTTACCAGACGCCGGCGACGCACCTGCCGATCACGGAGTCGACGCCGCTGAAGAACCCGTACTGGCAGTACTCGCGCGACAAGAT
>NZ_LR733679.1:0-1074 GCF_902506275.1 Exiguobacterium sp. 8A
TGCGAATATCGTCTGTCTGGAAGTTGATCGCGGTGGTGTCGGGTTTGGTTGTGCCGTCAGCCCAAACGGTGGCACGGCAGTCGCTGCCGCCGTGCGAGACGATGAGGGTCAGCACTACGGCGGTGATCCCCGAACCCATCACGGGAACACCAGCTTGGCCGGCAATCTGGATGGAACGGGTTTCGTTCTTCGCTAGCGGGGTATTTCCGGTTGCGCGTGAGTTGTAGGCGCGGCCGGTGGCGGGCGTGAAGCTCGCGCCGGACTTACCTGCGGCAGTGAAGTAGCCCTGCAGATCCACGACAAGGTTGATCGTGGTCGATGAGTTCGCAATCGTCATCTTGCCGGTCGGAGAGAGGGCAACTTGCGCCTGGACTGAGGTGGTCTCCGAAGGGGCGTAGTGCAGCGAGTTCTGCGGTCTCGGTGAATCGGCAGCGTAGGGCGTGAGGTTGCCGTCCAAGTTCGTAGAGTTGATAGCGATCAGGTTCACGACGGCACCTGATGCGTCTGATGGAATGCTATTGGTACCCGCTACCTGCACGTCGATGCTCTTACCCGGCGCGATCGATGCCTTGGCGGTGCCGAGCCCGGAGCGGGTGTCCACAACCCGCTTCCCTGCGACGGGGATGAAGCCGCCAGCAGAGGTGCCGTCGATGTTCGCTGTGTAATACCCCTGCACGTCGAGGATCACGCGAGCCGTGGTTTCGGTCATGATCTGGATCGTTCCGTCTGCACCAACCGCGACCGTCGCCGTGTTCGAAACGTACTCGCCGGTGTGGTCGTTGTAGATCAACATCGTGGTGCGTGACGTGTCAGCGTTGGGGCGACCGAACAGCGTGCCGTTGTCTGGGGTGGTGCCTACGGTTGCGTTGAGGGAAACGGCGCCAACGGAGCCGTCCTCCGGCAAACCAGCGAGACCAGCGACCTTGATCGTGCGGTACTTGCCCGCTTCCATCGGCGTACTGAAACCGCCAGTACCCTTCGCCGTGTCGAGAATCCGGCCGCTCGCGGGAACAAATACTCCACCAGTTCCGGAATCATTCAACGCCTGAGCCGGCGTGGCGACCAGTAACGAAC
>NZ_LR733680.1:0-1325 GCF_902506275.1 Exiguobacterium sp. 8A
ACTGGCTCCAGCCGGGCACGCTCGTCGATGTCCACCGACGGACCGCGGACCTCCTCCGCGCCGGTGGCATCCTGCTCAACGGTGACCACCTGTCCTACCAGCGGGACGAGAGCACCCTGGCCGCCATCGCAGCGCGCGATGACGCCGTGACGCAGCGAGATGGTTTCGCGGCCGGCGCGGACACGTGGGACGCGTGGTGGGCAGCGGTGGCGGAGACGCCGCGGTACGCCGAAGCGGTCGCGCGACGCGACGTGGTGTGGGGCGCGGAACTCCACGAAGCGCCGCCGAAGGTGACGCTCGGCTTCCACATCGAGTCGCTCCGCAGCGCTGGGTTCGCCGAGGTCGGAACGGTCTGGCAGTACCTCGACGACCACGTCGTGTACGGCGTTCGGTAGGCGGTACTGGCGAGCGCGGGACGCGTCCTCCGGAAGCCGGATCAGTCCGGCCGGGACGGCGGCAGCGTTCCGCGCTCGTGCGGGGAATCACCCAGTAGTTTCGACCGTCCTGCAATCGATCGATGACGAGCAGGCTCTCGCCTCGGACGACGACGGCCGCTGTTGCCAGTCATGACGGCGGCATCGGCGCTGATCGGGTGAGCGACTCGGTTCCGCACCCGAGATCGATCAGCGCGCGTGCTCAGAGCGTCCGCGGGGCGAGGTGGCCGTCCTCGGTGTCGTACGTCGTGACGCGCCACGTCGGCCGGCCGTCGTCGACGACGCGCACCAGCTCGACCAGTCGTGGGCCGGGCCACTCCTCACCCGAGGCCTTCACGGCGTCGTAGTAGCTGGTGTCCGTCCCCGTGGCTTCAGCCTTGGTCAGGGTGACCTCGTGTCGCCGCACGAGGCTCAGGTCCGTGGCGTCGACGAGCGCCTCGACACCGCTGGTCGGTTCTGCGTTGGACTCGCCGAGGGCGTCGGTCTTTCCCGGGTCGGTGCTGCGGATCCGCCAGACCCAGTGCTCCGCTCCGTACTCAAGGCGGAGCCCGACGATCGGACCGCCCACGGCTTCGGACTCACCGGACAGGCTGTCGACCCAGTCGGACGGCCATCGCACGGCGGATGGCACCCCGGTGCTCGGCCAGTCGGAGCCCACCGTGCTCGGAGCTGGAGGGAACGCTGCGCACCCAGCAAGCACGATGGCGCTCGCAGTCGCCAAGCTGGCCAGCATCACAGATCTTCCGAAACCCACTGCATCCCCCTCGTGAGGAGCCCAGCGTAGACGAGCGCTTCAGGTACGAACCCGCGGGAGCTCCCCGATCGCCGATCCTGCAACGGCGTATCGCAGCGCTTGCCCCCGCTGTTGGTCGCACGTACGCTGCCCCCATG
>NZ_LR733681.1:0-1041 GCF_902506275.1 Exiguobacterium sp. 8A
CGACGCGTTCCCCTCGGGCGAGATCACCACGCACGACGCCATCGACCAGGTCACGCTCCGGCTGTACCAGGCGACCGGCACCATGCGCGACGTCCACGACGAGGTCGACGAGGAAGACCCGACGACCGCGGACCTGCTCCACGGCTTCATCGAGCGCCTCGAGCAGCTCGCCTGGATGGTCTCCGCCGAGAACCGCGCGCCCAGCACCCCGCTGGCGTCCGCCACCACGCCCGCCGTCGCCGACGCGTCGGCGCACGCGTAGGGGCCCGGGTGGACCTCGGTATCCAGGGCAAGACCGCACTCGTCTTCGGCGGTGACTCCGGCATCGGCTGGAACACGGCGCGCATCCTGCTGGCAGAGGGTGCGACCGTGGTCGTCACCGACATCGACCAGAGCCGTCTCGACACCAGTGCGGACCAGCTCGAGGCTCCCCTCGGCAAGCTGCACGCGTTCGCGGCCGACGTCCGGGGCGCCGAGAGCCTCGCCGCCCTGCACGACAAGGTGCGTGACGCCGTCGGCGAGATCGACATGCTGGTGCAGTCCTCGGGCGTCACCGGCGCCCAGGGCATGTTCCACGAGATCGACGAGGCCGGCTGGGCGGAGACGATCGACATCGACCTGATGGGGCCGGTGCGGATCACCCGCGAGTTCATCGGCGACCTGCGACAGGGCGGCTGGGGACGCATCGTCTACCTGGTGTCCGAGGACGCCTCGCAGCCGTACGACGACGAACTGCCCTACTGCGCTGCCAAGGCCGGGGTGCTCTCGTTCGCCAAGGGGCTCTCGCGCTCCTACGCCTCCGAGGGCCTGCTGGTGAACACGGTCTCGCCCGCGTTCATCCACACGCCCATGACCGACGCGATGATGGACAAGCGGGCCAAGCAGCGCGGCACCTCGTTCGACGAGGCCATCGGCAGCTTCCTCGACGAGGAGCGGCCGTACATGGAGCTCAAGCGGCGGGGTGAGCCGGAAGAGGTCGCCAACGTCGTGGCCTTCCTGTGCTCCGACCTGGCCAGCTTCGTGAACGGCGCCAACTACCGG
>NZ_LR733682.1:0-1250 GCF_902506275.1 Exiguobacterium sp. 8A
AGGATCGTGGCGATGACCCCGGGGACGCCGTAGGGCATGAAGTAGACCGCCCGGAAGAAGCCCGGCCAGCGGGCGCTCGCCGACTCGAGCAGCAGCGCGAGGATCGTGCAGGCGATGATCATCACCGGGACCTGGACGATGCCGAAGAGCAGCATGCGGCCGATCGATGCGACGAACCCGCTGTCCTGCAGGGCGATCACGTAGTTGTCGAACCCCGCGAACCGGCCGACCACACCGTCCTCGCCGAACAGGCCCTCGCGGTCGACGGTGGTGAACGACTGGAACAGGGCACTGATGATCGGGATGACGAACGTCAGCAGGAACAGGGCCAGGAACGGGGCGAGCAGGATCCACGGGGCACGCTTCTGCGCGCTCGTGGCCTTCGTGCTCGTGCGGAACGCGGGGGTACTGCCGGCCGGTCGACCGGTGGTCCGTGGGGTGGTGGTCTGCTGGGTCATCGTGCCGTCCTGACGCTGAGGCCCTTGTCCTTGAAGGACTGGACGATCTCCCGCTGGGCGAGCTCCACGGCGTCACTGAGCTTCAGGCCCGAGGTGATCTTGCGGCGGAACTGGTTCTGCAGGCTGGTGAAGGCCGACTGGGTCACCGGGGACCAGGACCAGTCGATGTTCTGCTCCTTCGAGGCCGGCACGAAGACGTCCTCGTTGTAGTTCTGGCCGGAGAACCACTTCGACGGCTTCTCGCGCTGCGCCCCGATGTAGTCGACCGCGGGCGACCAACCGATGCCGCAGTACTTGATCATCGCGTCGATGCCCTCCTTCGAGGTGGTCATCCACGTGATGAACTCGAGCGCTTCCCGCGGGTGCTTCGCGTTCGCCAGCACCGCGGCCGTCGAACCGCCGATGGCGCTCGAGCCGAAGCCGTCGGCGCCCCACTTCTGCATCGGGGCGACCTTCCACTTGCCCTCGCCGCCCTGCACCGACTCGATGAGCGCGTCACCCCAGCTCGCACTGGTGACCGCGGCGATCTTGCCGCTCGCGGCCGCGGCGCTGGCGACGACGGTGGTGGGTGAGCCGCTCCTGCGTCGGTGCACCGGCACCGTCGGGCGGACGCTGGGCGATGCCTCGTACGCGCTGTACCTGACGCACCCGATCCTCGCACCGGCGACGGTGGCCGTGGTCGCCGCGGTCGTCTCCGCCCCCGCAGCGCCGATCGTCGCGGGCATCGCCGCACCGGTCGCCGCCGTGGCCGCCTCGGTCGTGGTGTGGTTCGCGGTCGACCGTCCGGTGATC
>NZ_LR733643.1:0-1150 GCF_902506275.1 Exiguobacterium sp. 8A
CGAGGGCCTCATCCACGTGTACATCTTCTTCCTCGAATCGGTCATCTGGACCAGTCCGCAAGCGCGCCGGATCTTCGGCATCGCTTCCGAGACCGAAGCCGTGGCGACCCGCTCGCTCGCCTTCAACCAGGGCTTCTACAACCTGTTCCTGGCGATCGGGGCCATCCTCGGCGTCGTGCTCGTGCTCGCGGGCAACACGGTGAGCGGCTGGACGCTCGTGGTGTTCTCCACCGCGAGCATGCTCGGGGCAGCGGTCGTCCTGATCGGCTCCGGCCGGAAGTACGTCAACTCCGCGTTCAAGCAGGGCACGCTCCCCCTGATCGCCCTGCTCTTCGCGCTGCTGGGGTCCACCGTCGGCGCCTAGTCCGTTCCCCCCGAACTGCGAAAGCGACAGGGTGCCGCCGAACATCGGCGGCACCCTGTCGCTTTCGCGGTGGAGAAGCGCTCTGGGTCAGCCGAGCTTCTTCTCGAACTCCGCCGGCAGCTTGTCGAGCGCCCACTTGATCGCGGCCGTGGTGCCCATCGAGAACGCCGACGACACGTCCTTGTCGTCGAACACGATCGCGTGCCCGGCCTCGACCGACGGCACCTTCTGGAACAGCTTGTTCGATGAAGCCTCGGACGCGTCCACGTAGATCGGCAGGATCAGCGTCAGGTCGGCGTCGAGCAGGTCGAGGTTCTCGTCGGACAGGTGCACGGAGAACTCCTTGCCGGCCTGCTGGTCGATGGCCTTCGGGATCTCGAAGCCCAGGTTCCGCATGAAGGTCGAGCGGCTGTCGGTGGAGGCGTACGCCCCGAAGCCCTCGGAACTGTAGGCACCGACGACGGCCGTCTTGCCCGCGAAGTCCGGGTGCGCCTTGCGGGCCGCGGCGTAGGCGTCGTCGAGGCCGGAGAGCAGCTTCTTGCCCTCGGACTCCTTGCCGAGCGCCTTCGCGATCATGGTCGTCTGCTGCTCGGTCGAGGCGAGGTAGTTCGCGCCGCCCTTCGGGATCGCCAGGGTGGGCGCGATCGCGGACAGCTTGTCGTACCGCTCCTTGTCACCCGAGGACTTCACGTCGAGGATCAGGTCGGGGTTGAGCTTGAGGATGTCCTCGTAGCTCGGCTCGAGCGTCTGGATGATCTTCGGGGACTTGTCGTACGCACCCTTGAG
>NZ_LR733687.1:0-6661 GCF_902506275.1 Exiguobacterium sp. 8A
AGCGTCGACGCCGGCTCATCCGGCCGGTCGTCTCACTCGAGGACGCGAACCGCCCGACGAGCGAGCTCCAGCACCTGACGACCTACGAACTGTATGCCCTGCTGGGCGAGGTCCGGCGGGCACGGGGAAACGCCTACGACCTGCATCGCCTCGCCTACGACACCCGCATCGCCTCGATGTCGGAAGGCGTCGATCGGGAGACGGCCGACAACCTGAAACGCATGGTCAATCAGGCATTCAAGGACTTCGTGTACTGGAAACGGAAGGCGTATGTCGTCGAGAACCTGTTGATCGAACGGACCGGCACCTATCCGAAACGGATCACGGCCAAGTTCCTGGACAAGACGTGGGACCAGATCGTCCGCACCTACCAGGACACCGAGCCGATGTTCGCCACGATCCCGGAACATCATCGTTTCCTCGACTGACAGACGAAAGGACGACGCGTCTTCTCACGCGTCGTCCTTTCTTGGCCATAGGGTTGATGATGCGGTCTGTCAGGCGTCCGGACGATATAGCTCGACGTCCTCTCCGAGTCACGGTTCGGCGTGCCCTGATATTCGCTCAGGATGTACAGTGACCACAATCGCTCCATCATCCCCTCCTCACTGTTTATCGACTTCCTCAATGTCACGTGTCGGGTCAAAATCTGAAAGTGGCAGAATTTCGGCAGGCGGTCCCCATTTCGGTCTACTCATGAACCACTCATGCTTTTCCGATGTCTCAAGCGTGTCCGCACTCAGACGATAGATCGAGGTCCATGCATTAAAACAGATGTCTCCATCCTCCAACATCGGACTTGTGATAATATCTGACACCGGTGGGCTAGCCTGTGTTTTGCCGGTCTCTTTATCAATTTTTATAATCCGATTCTTTTCTTCATACATCGTTCCCTGTACCACAAAAAGTTCCTCGTCATCGCTGGCAAAGATGCCATTGTTCACGAACACACCGAGTTCCTGCCACGGCAAAATCGTGATCTCCCCGTCCGCCGAGAGCTTCCCGATGTGGTTGAAGAAGGCCATGTAGACCTCACCATCCGAGTAATGGAGCGAGATGACCTGTCCATACTTGGTGATGTAATCATCCAGAGGGTATTCTTTGAGAAGCTGCCCTTCCATATCATAGGCGTAGATGCTCTCTCGAAAGTCCTCATCCTCCCCATAGTCTTGTGTGCTAAGTGTATAGACGGTATCTTCACTCGCGGTCAATCCATAAATCGTCGGTCTGCCTGTTTCAAAGCATTCCTTGTCGGCCTGCGTCTTCCCTTTCGGGACACGGCACCATTGCGAGTGCGAGTCACGATGGACCGGGCTGTTCCCGTCATAGAAGATATGGGTCTCGTTCTGGGTGATCGGGCTGGCCGGATTCATCTCGTCTGGCGCCTCGACGTCATGGATGACATCCAGTTCGCCGTCCTCGACCGAGACCCGGAGGATGCCCGACCCTGTCGGGACCCAATAGGTATCCGGGTCTTCCCTCAGCACATAGAGCGTGTAAGCCCCGCCACTGTCCTTGAGCTCGACTTCCTGGTCGCCATATCGGACCAATGTGTCGTCCGTGCTCGTGATCCCGGTGTTGTACAGTTCGACCACATTCCGAACCTCGCCCTCCTCAGGATACCCGCAACCGCCCAACAACAGGACCATGGATAAATACGCCGCCCATCGCGTGAGCACACTGTTCCTCATCGGCATTAAAACCTGCCGATGATTCGGGTATCTAGATCGATGAAGATGTGGTAGGGCAACACATAGCCACCGGTCCAGTACCGATTGTTGATACTTCCGACATCACGCCCACCGGCACGCCATGCCCGATAGACGAGCTCAGAACAGTAGAACGAGCTCGTCCCGAACCCAGGGGCGATACTGTACGGCTTGTTCACCTGGTTCTCCGCATAGGAGCCGGCCTTCCGTTTCTGTGTCGTCGTCGATCCGTGGACGTTCAGCACAAAGTTTGAGCCCTGCAATTTTCTTCCTTTGAACGAATCCACATAGGTTTTATATCGATTGTAGTGCGATTTGACCCCCGTCCCCTTGGTCGCCTCGACGAAACGAAGGTACTCATCTGATCCGACCTCGACATGACCGTGGGCGACCACCCCCATGGTGCGGGCGCTCGGGATGTAGAGGATGCGTCCGACGTGAGGGTTCAAGGTGCCGAATGGCTCGACGGCTATTTCTTCCTCATCCTCATAGAGGACACCCTCTGCGAGGGTCTCGTTCAATTCGAGGAACTGCTCGTCGCTCAGTACACCCTGATTTGTCAAAGGGTCCAACAAGGATGCCCCGGCATCATATGCCTCGGCGGTCTCAATGTCTGACGCCATGGCTCCTTCTTGTTCGATCGCCTGTTGCATCTCTTCGACCGTCACGATAACTTCCTCCTCGTCGGGCTCCATGAGTGGGATGCGGGCCGTCACCGCAGGTGAGATCGGGCGGGCACCGTCCGCATGGACCGCCGTCAGGCGGACGTAGTAGTTGTCCGTGAACGAGTAGTCGGTGCCGCCCTTCTGCTCATATGCCTGCTCATAGAGTGGCGACGGTTGGGCGAGGAGTTCCATCCCCGACCCGTTGCGCAGGTAGTCGATCGTCCCGGTCTGGAGCTGTTCCGGTGTCGGGAACATGCCCTTTCCTTTCGTCGTCCACGACGTCTCCGTCGCCGGCACGTCCCAATAGCTGTGGTACGCCCCGTTGAACAGGATGACCTGGTACTTCTCCGCGCCCGGGATTGCCTCCCAGGACACGTCGAGGTGGCCCGTCACCGCGTCCGGCGCGCTGAGGTGCGCCTCGACCGTCGGGGCCGGCATCTGCGGATAGTCCGGGTTGACGAGCCGTGGTGCCGGGACTACCGGGGCCGGCATGTCGGTGTGGGGCGGGAGCCCCTCGGCCGATGCCGATGTCGGGAGCGCCGTCGCGACCAATGCGGCGAGGGCGATCCCGTTCAGCCATCGTCTCCAGTGTGGGTGTTGTCTGTCGTTCGTTCGATGTGTCATCGAATCCCTCCAAATCCTATGTAGTGGACTTCCTTGTATGTAAAGCGACCATCAGGTCGCACAGGAAAATGTAACATAACCAGTGAAATGCGGTGTCCAAAAACGAAATCGAGATTGTCATTTTTTGAAAGCGCCTTCTCCGATGGGGCGTAAAAGCGGGGCCGGGCTGATCCGGGACCGCTCGACCGAATAAACGAAAAGAGGCCCCCATAAGGGGACCTCACATTCGGGAATCGAGGAACGGCATACCTCGGTATCCATGGTTATTAGACAAACAGTGCATTCGGAAAGGGATCAGCAATCCCTATATATCTAGCATAGCAAAGTTCTCGGAAAGCGCAACAAAAGACGCCCCCTCGGAAGAGGAGGGCGTCCGATCCCGATCGTTTCCGCGACCAGGACCTAGGGCATCCTAAATTAACTCTCAATACAACCAATCAATTAGGAGCTGTAAACATGCGGGCAAGGAACCGCCTCCCTGCCTTGTCGCCATTTTACCAGAAGGACGCAGATTTTGAAAAGTACCGTCCGTTTTCTCGTCGAGCACGGAAGAAAACAGACATTGATAAAAAGACGGGTTTACGGACAACGTACCCAAAACAAAAAGGGCGACGAGACGCCCTTTCGTATTTTATGTGAACTCACGAACAAATTCGTTCTTTTAACGGTCGTTTTTAAAACAACTATTTATCAATCAATTTTCAGACTCTCAACCAATCTAATGACTAAATGATCAAGCAATCTTCCACATACAAGTCGATTTGATTCCAGCGCAAGTAAACCTAGAAATGGACTATCTGCTGGTCCAGACTCATCGCTAGAAGTGATTGCAAATCCATCAGGACCAGCATGAACGTTCATTTGAATCTGATGGCCTTGTTCACCTTTTGTCATTTTCATAGTTATTGTAAACTCTCTAGGATGCAATACAGAACGAATGACTACAATCTGTCCGTTTAATTTCCTGTTTTCATCACCAAAAATCAAACGAAAAATAAATTCCATTCCGTGTTGATCTTGACGTTCTTGATAGTCGATGAATGGGTACTTTTCAGAAATCTCCTTCGCCCGACTGCTCAAGACGTCAAATTGTTTTTCTAAATCCATGCCGACGACCGTCGCTTCTGTCATGTCCTGATAGTCTGCCATTGCTTGCTCAAACCGTTTCTCATGCTCCAACATACATATCCCCCCTATTAATCGACTATTACACCTTCATACAGTTTCCAATTAACCTGCATCCCTTCGTCCCCGCGTGCCCCTACAACACCCTTAACTTTGACTTTATCGCCATTCTTAATATCCTCTTTACTACTTTCATCCTTCAACTCAACAACGATTGTATAAGGCATTAGCTCTTTATTATCTGTACTGATTGTTGCCCAATCTTGTCCTTTATAGTCATCAGAAGATACTAAGACAACGCTATCTCCCATAGCTTCTGTATCGGCTACCGTTCCCGTCCAAGTCACTTCTTTTTTGTGCACATATGTATCGTACACTGGAGAACGTTCCTCTTTCGGAATATTGTAGAAAGCTGTTACGTATTCGTTAAAGTCTGCATTCATTGAATCCGCAAACGGATGATCTTTTACTGCAGCCATTTCCTCTTCGCTTAACGGCGCTTTCTTTTCAAGCACCGTTACAAAATGTTCGGCCTTGTCCCGGTTAGCTTTCAGTAAGATGTAAATATTATCAACCACAATTGTAATGGTTGAATCCGGCTTCTCATATTTCTTGGCTTGTTCGATCGTTTCATACTGTACGATCTCTGCTTCCGGAGTTCTGATTGCTTTCACAAGACCTTCTGAACCTTCAAACTCGCTTGTAACGTCTTCTGCTTCACCAGTCACAAGACCCGATTCTTTTAACCATGTATAGGCGTCATCAGCTTTGATTCCAGCTTCTTCTTCCGCCACCTCTTCTATACCAGTCTCTTCTGTTGTTGCTTCCTCACCACCGCAAGCCGAAACAAGACCGAGTGCCATTACAAACGCCACTAAAAAAGCGTATTTCCTCATCATGTTTTCCCCCTGTTTTTCTATTTCCCTACGAACAATGGCCTAGCTGTTGCTATACCATCATGTAAAGATAAATTAATTGTACTACTCAGTATGATACGCTTAGAAATTCACAGTAACAACATATCCCGATTACTTTGAACCGACAAACCACCGTTTTAAAAACACAATCGAATTGTCGTTCGTCTTGTAAATCTAAATAAAAATTATTTCATTCCTTTTGAAATGTTACAGATTCCATTTTTAATTCCAGTTAATTCTTTTTTTATTTTCTGTTCATTCGATTCAACGAACACCCACGATTTTAACATGGAGAAATCAACCGTGAAGGTTGATACCAATCTATTTTTACCATTCTCCCCGAATCATTCTGGACCGACAAACGCGATCGCTTCGAACGACACCTGAACCACCCCGTCCCGCTCGTTGGCCAACTCGACGACACGGTCCATGTAGTCGACCCGATGCACGAACCCATGGAACTGACGCATCTCCCCGTCCGTCACATACCGCACCGTCACCCGGTCGCCGGAGAAGATCGCGTCGTTCAGCACACGCTCGTACACGTCCAATAGGTGGTCGTCGATATCCGGCATCTCGATTTTCTGCACCTCTCGATAATATTTGATGAGGAGTGCCTTGTGTTCCGGCATCAGGAACGGGACCCATTTCTTCTCGCCCCGGTCGACATATCTCGTCATGGTCCATCTCCACCTTTCCCAAGAAATTATAAGAACATTTGTTCTTATTTTATACCCTCATTTCCGAGTTGTACACAAAAAAAGGGGGCACCGGTCGGCACCCCCTCGTCAAGATACGGTTTGTTCGGCGGCCTTGCCCGGGACGACATCCCCGAGCGCCATCACGACATAGCCGCCCCGTTGGGCGTACGCTGTCATGTATGTCACGCGTCGGCACAACGCCCGGCCGGTGTACGCCTGTTCGACCGGGTCATACTCGCGCAGGTACAGGATATCGCCGGACTGGTATCCGCGATCGTCCCGTCGAATCTCGAATGTCTTCCGGCCGGCATCGACCATGTCGAAATACTCCGGCCAAATCTTCAGTTCATGGAGCATCCGTCTTCCCTCCTTCCGTGTTCGTCTCTCATTCAGGTGGCAGACAGGCAGTTCAAAGGCACAGTCTGATCTTCTGCTGGTCTGACCGAATCAGGATGTACACCGTATAGTCTACACCCTTTGAGATTTCAGACAATACAAGTCCCGCAGTATCGATCGATGCGACTTCGATCAGTTGCAAGAGACGGTCCATCTCGACCGTCTCGACCTCCTTCACCGAGACGATGCCGTCTTTCACCTCATCCATTCTGTAATCGCAGAGGATGGGGGCTTCTTCCAGTGGGATATGCGAGATGTATGCATCACTTTCAGTCGGGACGATGGGCACGTCACGAACGCTGCAGTCTCCGTCTCGGTTGACGGTCGCAAGAAGATCGTCTTCTCCGTTCTCATGCATCAAGAAATACTGCCTGATCCCGTCCTCTTCCTCGAACCATTGCAATGCCCACAGGTCGAGGTCGATGTTTTTACGTTCCGCTTCCAGCACTTCGAGCACACGTTCCATGTCTCTTTGTTGTTCCGGGCTCAGACAGGTACTCTCATATCGGATATCCCGCAACTTC
>NZ_LR733644.1:0-10005 GCF_902506275.1 Exiguobacterium sp. 8A
ATCCTCGACGGGCGGAAGCACGCCGGGATGCCGATGCTGAAGACGGGCACGTCCAAGACGCGCAACCTCACACAGGTGAGCGGGCTCGTCCTGCGCCACGTCGGCGTCGAGATGCGCGGGAAGACGACGGACCGGATGGCGTTCCGGAACAACGTCCTGTTGGACGGGGAACCCGGGACGGACTACCTGCTCGTGACGCATGGCAGCCACACCGTCGAGCGGAACATCCTCCTCCGGGAGAAGGGGCAGGCGGGACGTGGCATCGTGACGTACAAGACGCATGACAGCGCGATCCGGCACAACCATATCGGCGACCTGTCCCGCCGGGCGCTCCTCGAGTCGAAGGTGCCGGGCATGCGGACGGTCTACGGGAAGGTGGACGAACTGAGACGCCGGAAGGTGCTCACGACGACCCGGACGGGCGACTTCGTCACCGGGATCAACGTCCTCAACGGCGACGAGCGCCTGACGATCAGCCGGAACCTCGTCCACGGGGAGCGCACGGTGTACGCGCGGACCGATGACGGACAGGCCCAGCGACGCGACCATGTGCTCTACGCGAAAGGATATGACGGCATGCGCATCGAGGGCAACCTGTTCCAGGGCTGGGCGAACGACCCGACGGGTGGCGTCAAGGTGCGCAACGGGAACGGCGCGTCGATCGTGTCGAACGTGTTCGACGACGTGGGATTGTTGTTGTATGTATATGGCGACTACCCGGACAAGAAGGACTGGCGCCTGACGGACACGCTCGTCCTCGACAACCTGTACATCGGGCGCACGAACGCCGGCAAGTGGGGCACGGGCTTCAGCTACACGCAAGACTTCCACAACGCCGGGGAGGAGCGGACGACCGTCCGGGACAACCTGTTCGCGCACAACGTGTTCCGCGTCCGTCCCGAGGACCGCGTGCTCATCGACGAGCGTCGGCTCGGGATGAAAACAAAAGAGGCGTTCGCCCTATACGCGAATCGCCTCGAAAATGGGAAACCGATACCAGGGGGTATGTTGAACGTCACAGACCGACAGCATCGCCTGATCCGACAAGCGATCGACCCGTTGGCGCGGCCGTTACCGCGGCTCGCCGACTGACGCGCTTCCCAACCCAATCATAGCACAGGAACGGGCGACCGCGTCATCCTATCGGGGACACGTCCCGACAACCATGTGGAGGGGAAAGGGGGAGATCGGATGAACCGAAAAGAGAAAGACGGCTGGTGGCTGGATGAACTGTGGGGGATGGGGCGAACGCCCACGTACAGGGAACCGGACCGACGGCGGGACACGGAAGCGTTCAGCCTCGACGGGCAGTTCCTCGACGTGCTCCGGGAACAGGCGCGATCCAGCGTCGTGCCGGAGACAGAAGAAAGCCAGGACCGAAGCGTGCGGTCCTGAACGAAACTGAACATCTGACGAGCGGGCCGGCACATGTCGGCCCTTTTCGCGTACAAAAAAGGAGTGGGTGGATATGTCGGTTGCAAATCTGACAAGTGAGCAGGAAATGGACGTGGACAGAATCAAGCACGAGCTAAAAGATGAAGGGGTGGATTTGACGGACTGGAACCTTTATTCGGTTGAGGAGACGGGTGATGTCCGTAACTATGTATTCTTGCATCCGAATGATGAAGACGATATACAAGTGAGTGTAGACGACTATGTGGTGTTCAACATAACGGGATCAGGCATTCCTGAAAGTCAGCCTTCGATCAAGAAGTTGATACGTACGATCATCAAAACCACCGTTGATCTCTCGAAAGACGAAAGAAAATTCCGTGCGACCCTCTTACGGAATCATGCCGTATACTGGGACGTTCTAAACGAGATGGACATTCACTTGTCGTTGCTCGACCACTTTGAACCGAACGAGTATGAAACGAAAGAAGAGTTGGCGAAGGGTATCGTGGAGTCACTGGGAGAATCTTCGGAAGAACGGGAAGTCGCAGAAAGACTACATGCATACATTGAAAACTGGTGGTGGGTGAAAGGGATGCATCTTGTGTTGGATTTCATCGTCAAGGAAGGGATCGACATGACGGGGTGGGTCAACATCGGCGATAAATCCGATCTATCAAGAGGAGATTATCGCTTCTATCATCCGTTCACGGAAGAAGAGTTTGAAATCAGTTGTGGTGAAGAGAACGCATATAAGCCGACCCCACAATATCTAGAGGACAGTGTGATAAGTGTTCCCTGCGTGAAAGAAGCGAAAACGATTCGAGAAGCCATCGAACTAAACCTTGCATTTCGAGATCATCCAATCGGAAGAGAAAGAATGAATCAAGATCGAGAATCCGACGATGACCGACAAACGGTCGACATGAAACGAATCATCAAGCAGTTCGAGACCGAAGGATTCGATACGACAAGATATAAATTGCACGAAATCGTTGAAATCGACGGTCGGACGATGTATTTCATCGGAAGCGACGATTTCAATTATGAGGTGACGATGGTATCGACGGATTCAGGGAAGTTCGCACCCCACTACTACCGGAACAATGGATTCGAGCGATACGAACTGGCCGAAGCAGACTCGATTGTCGAGGCGATCGAACGACGCGAAGAATACGTCCAATTCTTGAAGTTGCGGGATATCCGATATGAGAGTACCTGTCTGAGCCCGGAACAACAAAGAGACATGGAACGTGTGCTCGAAGTGCTGGAAGCGGAACGTAAAAACATCGACCTCGACCTGTGGGCATTGCAAGGGTTCGAGGAAGAGGACGGGATCAGGCAGTATTTTTTAATTCATGAGAACGGAGAAGACGATCTTCTTGCGACCGTCAACCGAGACGGGAACTGCACCGTTCGTGACGTGCCCATCGTCCCGACTGAAAGTGATGCATACATCTCGCATATCCCACTGGAAGAAGTCCCGATCCTCTGCGATTACAGAATGGATGATGTGAAAGACGGCATCGTCTCGGTGAAGGAGGTCGAGACGGGCGAGATGGACCGTCTCTTGCAACTGATCGAAGTCGCATCGATCGATACTGCGGGACTTGTATTGTCTGAAATCTCAAAGGGTGTAGACTATACGGTATACATCCTGATTCGGTCAGATCAGCAGAAAATCAGACTGTGCCTGTAAACTGCCTGTCTGCCACCTGAATGAGAGACAAACATGGAAGGAGGGAAGACGGATGCTCCATGAACTGAAGATTTGGCCGGAGTATTTTGACGCGGTCGAGGCTGGCCTGAAGACGTTCGAGATTCGTCAGGACGATCGCGGATACAAGTCCGGCGATGTCCTGACCTTGCGTGAGTACGACCCGACTGAACAAGCGTACACCGGCCGGGCGTTGTGCCGACGCGTGACATACATGACAGCGTACGCCCAACGGGGCGGCTATGTCGTGATGGCGCTCGGGGATGTCGTCACGGGCAAGGGCGCCGAACAAACCGTATCTTGACGAGGGGGTGCCGACCGGCGCCCCTTTTTTTGTGTACAACGCGAAAATGAGGGTATAAAATAAGAACAAACGTTCTTATAATTGCTTGGGAAAAGTGGAGATGGACCATGACGAGATATGTCGACCGGGGCGAGAAGAAATGGGTCCCGTTCCTGATGCCGATCTTTGTGATAAATACGGTACGGAAATCGAAATCATTGACAACGCAGAAAAGACAGAGGAACAAGAACTGGTGGAGGACTTGATTCAAATCGTCACCGTGTTCAGTTGTCGATTACAAGGGAAACGAGCGAATAAAGCCAAGAAAATCATCAAGGAGTTGATGGAGGATGATACGGGCCAATAAGGTCAGGTTACGCCCGACTAAAGAACAAGAGATACAATTGTGGCGTTCGGCCGGCACGGCACGATGGATATTCAACTGGACGTTGAGAATGCAAGAACTGAACCATCGGTTCGGCGGAAAATTCATTCGGGACAACGATCTACGGAAACACATCACAAAAATGAAGAAACGACGACAATATGCGTGGTTGAACCAAGTATCCAATAACATAGCCAAACAAGCCGTAAAAGACGCTTGTGATGCCTATAAAAAATGGTTTATGGGCATGAGTGGGAAAAGTCGGTTGAAGGTGGAAAAGCCACGGTTCAAGTCAAGGAAGAGGTCGAGGCCGGCCTTTTATAATGACAATGTCAAACTGAAAGTGAAACCGAAGTCCGTGTTGCTTGAAAAAATCGGCTGGGTGAAAACGAGCGAGCCGTTGCCGATGAATACGAAATATTCCAACCCACGAATCAGTTTCGATGGAAAGTATTGGTACATTTCAGTCGGCGTAGAGATGGAGCGCCCCGTACAGAACCTGACAGGTGAAACACTTGGAGTCGACCTTGGCATCAAAGACTTGGCGACGGTTTCAAATGGCAGAGTCTATAAAAACATCAATAGGACAGGGAACGTGAAACAGATTGAGAAACGACTACGTCGGTTACAACGTAGAGTCTCTCGGAAATACGAGATGAATAAGAAGGGGAACCGGTTTATCAAAACGTGTAACATCCATAAATTAGAACAGAAGATTCGACATATCCATCGAAGGCTAGCGAATATTCGTCAGAACCATTTACATCAAACAACAACGGAGATCGTGAAAACCAAGCCGTCAAAGATTGTTGTAGAGACGTTGAATGTAAAAGGGATGATGAAAAACAAGCACTTAGCAAAATCAGTTGCACAACAAAAATTCTACGAGTTCAAACGCCAACTTCAATATAAGTGTGAAGATTATGGTATTGAGTTGGTGGAAGCAGATCCGTTCTATCCAAGTTCTAAGTTATGCCATGGATGTGGTCATAAGAAAGTGGACTTAAGATTGTCAGACCGTACCTACCATTGTGACCGATGCGGATATACAGCGGACAGGGATTACAATGCGAGTCTGAACTTGGCTGGTTATAGCGCTTAAACTACGAGTTTCCACTGAAACAGAAACGTAGATAGTAGGATTCGTTGCATCCGAATTGACGCCTGTGGAGTGTTAGAACAAACGAGAGTAGCGAGCAAGTGGCAAAATCGGACACGTAGAAGCAGGAAACAAACATAAATCTGATACATGTTATAACTGGTTAGAAAAAATCATCAGATTTATGGCAACGGATTGTTACGGTTGTTGGTATTATAGTAATGAACACGTCGAATTAATAAGAATGTGTATCCTGTTAAAAGGAGTGGTGCGAAGTGATTTCAGGACAGCTGATGTACGAGGAGAGACACTATTCTTTTGAGTTAGACGAAAATACTTTTGTACTTACATTGCATCCTTTGGATTCGGAAATGGGTGTTTTCTTCAATCCTCTAGAGTTTCTTTTGGAAGGCCGGACCGATAACAGAAAATCACCAATTTGGTTGATTGGAGAAGAGTATGAAACAGACAGACAGCTTTTGTTCGTAGTAAAACATATCCAAACGAAAACTAGACGCGACTATAGGCATTCTGAAACAAAAACGACATTGATTGCTAGGGTTGAAATATATATACACTTCGAAAGTAGGGAATTTTTCTCATCTCCAGACGAGATTAAAGAGAGATTGGATGTCAATGCGATATCTTTTGAAGGTCCCGAAGTCGATGGTTTTTTCCCTGTAGTTCCGTACGAAATCAGCGGAATGAATAAAGATGGAACTATTGCGCTGAATGTAAGAGATTACGGAAATACCAGCGAAAAATTTTCATTTCAGTACAGAGAAGATAAGACGATAGAAACACTCCTCTCTATTCTCAGAAAAGCTAAGTATGGGTCTAGGAACCCCCTTCAATTTTCTCGACGCTTGACCCATTCATTTGAATCTACGAGTGATTTAACATTTTTGGAAAACCTGATCTTAGACACGAGAAAAGTATTCATGTTTCTGACTTACAGAAAAAACGTTCATTTTGAAAGCATCAGCTTGAAACGTGGGGAAATGGGTGAACTTGAAACGGTGGGGCAAGTGTTTATGCGCTTTTACGGAGGAGAACGTGTTGAGGAGTCGTCGAAAATAGAGAAGCGAATCATAGACCACACATTGATTGGTCAACAAATGCCCAAGCTGTTTGAACTCATATCTAAGGACCAAATTTATATGGGACATGTTCCAGAAAGTCTGAAAGAGTCATGGTATATCACGAATGGACGTTATGTGATGGCAGTCGCAGGATTTGAGGCACAATATAAAAAAGTGAAAGGGGATTCCTCAGTTCAAACAGAATCTCATATACAAAGAGAAAAGGCGAAGGAAGAGCTGATATTGGAATTGGAGAAGAAGTTAGAAGACATAAAAGGAAAAAAACATCAGAAAAAAAGCAAGAAAATGTATCAAGGGATTATCACTCATCTTCAAAGTGATAAACGTTCACTGGAAGACAAGATAGAGGAAGCTTTTTCAAAGAACCGGCCTGTCATGGACTATTTTTTAAAACATTTGTACGAGGACTTAAACGGAGTTGACGTGGATTCTCAATCCTTAGGAGAACGGATTGCAAAGCATCGAAATAAATTTGCGCATGGGGATTTGGATTTTGAAGCCTATGAACTTTATATACTTGACTTTTGGAGTATAAAGTGGCTCTACTATGCGATGGTCCTCACAGAACTCGGGATGTCTGAAAAAAGTATCTATGACAGTATCAATAAATTATTTGATCGGAGACTTGTGAGTTACGACTATCTTTCCAGTGATGAGAACTCTCAAGAAAAGACACATGAACCAAATAAGGATACTTGATAACGCCTATTGAATTTGAGTATGAAGTAATTGAGAAGATTGAGATCACTACATTGATTTGGAGGGATAAATGATGGAGTGCAAATTTTGCGGTAATGAAACAAACGAATACGATCCTTTTCCTACGGTGTGCGAAAGTTGCTTCGAAGAAATTAATCTTGAGGACCCTCATGGAGAATGGATAAATTATGAATGAATGTTGGATGAAGAGTTTTGTCTTTAAAAATAAAGGGAGGAATTTTTCTGAATGTGCAAGCATCTTTTAATCGTTTTATGAGACAACATGGAGAATGGTTTGATGTGATACGGAATAGCGAAGTAGTTGCGCAAATACAAGGACTGCCAAACAATGATAAAAGTGGTCCCTATATCGGTTTTTACGAAGGTAGTGATGTTCACCAAGGGGACTGGATTAAAGGAACGAAGTCGAATAATTTACTTTACATTGATGACTTATTGTCAGAGTCGGCATATGGTAAGGTTTTTCAGGTTAAAGGGTATTATTTAACAGAAAGACAGTATAAAAAACTCGAAGAAGAAAAAGAGGCATCAATTAAACCTAATGTAAATTACTATCTTCATGGAGATAATTCAAGAGTTAATAACCACTCTAAAGATTACTCAGTCAACGTCATTAACGCATCTACAAACGAAGTGATTAATGAGATTCTAAAAGTTCTAAAAGAGAGTATAGATGACAAAAACGAAATTGATAGATTAGAAAAAATTTTAAAAGATATGCAGAACACTCAAAATACATCTTTATTTGTTGATCATTATAAAAACTTTGTATCGAGTGCTGCTAATCATATGACAGTTTTAGCTCCATTTATACCTGCTTTAAGTCAAATGATTGGTAAATAGCCTCTCCTACTGAATCCAAATGGTGAGTGGAAGGTTATGTCGAAAGAAATCAGACAGAAAGCCACATAAAAAAGAAAGGGCACCTTGGCCCTTTCTTTTTTATGACATCACTAAGTCTTTTTTAGGTTGGTCGTCATCCTGTGCGACCAACTGGAGACGAAGGTCGAGCACCTTAGAAATTTTGAGTAGCGTCTCCAATTTCGGGACAACAAGCTCTCGCTCCATCCGTGCGATCGTCGACTGGGCGACGCCGGCGAGTTCGGCGACATCGCGTTGGGTCATGCCCATGTCTTTACGACGTAGCACGAGCTGGGTGATGAGCTCAATCTCAAGATGGTCTGACTCATCAAGGGATGTGAGTTTTGACCGCATGTCGCTCAAAAGCATATGGGTTCATCCTTTCTTCTGCCAATTCTTCAGGGCTGTCTCGGCGCGCTCGATCTCACGGCGAGGGGTCTTCTGTGTCGTCTTATAAAAATGATGCAGAATCAAGACGGTGTTCCCTTCCATGGCGAACAAGATTCGCATGGAGCCGGGACGCATTTCCCAAATCTTATCTTTCAAATGTTTGACCTGGGGTTCCCCGGTCCGAGTGCCTCGTTCTTCAACGAGGCGGAAATGATGAAAGATTTGTTTCAAGAGGACGCGCTCGGGCTTGGAAGTTTTAGCCCGCTCATCCAGTTCCGACAAATGGCTCTCGAACGGGGAAGTCCCGTCTAAGCCATCCGCATATTCAAACTCAAAACGCATATGGTCACCTCGTTCATGCTCTATGATAGCACGTATGCATTCAAAAATCTAATCTGTGCTTGAATTTTGTGGTCTATAAAACGACCGTTTACTGCACGACGTTTGAGAAAAAGATGATTTGAGCGAAGGGTGAAACACTTCTAGATGGATGGATCCACAAGGAAGAAGTGAGGGAAATGTATCTGGAGATTCACGACTTCCGTACACCATACGAAAACATCATGGGAAGAACTTCTGTCAAACAGAGGGATTTACTGTTGTCGATTTTGATGATCGCCATGGAGAAAACATTTAAAGACGGTTGTTTGAGGTAGGGGATGTTCCTCCGCCCTCTTTCGACAAGGGCGACCACGCTCAAAAATAGGAGGTTCCGATCACCATTTTGTTTCCCATCCCTCCGTCCCTTGCGTTAAAATGGTCTGGTGCGCCCCGGGATACCACGACTACTGATTCATCACCCGGGGGGCGCAACCGGTCGAGGTTCCCGTCCGGAACGGACGTCACTTCCCCGACGGGGACCGAACGACGCATCCGCCCGGCCCCCATCTGCCAGACGGTGACGTCGTTGACAGACCTACCGGGCCCCTCGTGGAAGCGGCCACGGACGGGACGGGAGCCCGACATCCCCGGTCACCCAAGGTGGCCGGGGTGTTTTTGTCTCTCCGCCGTCTCAAAAAAAGGGGATGCCCCGTTCCGTTTTCGACGCCCCATCGCCCTGCGATGTCGTATACTAAAATCCTGACAACAAACCGCCCGCCGGCCCGCGCATCGGAAGACACCGAAAACCTAGCGCATGCAAGCACCGTCGATCATCTAATCGTTTTCTCTGTTTGACACATGATGGAGAGGGATGCGCGGACCGTCAGGCAACCGATTCTCCCCGGGTCCCCTCACGGCGATCCGGGGCTTTTTTGTCGTTTCTGGCAAAAAAGGAAGGATAGAGCGCTTTCAAAAACAGTGGGAGCGCTGTCCCCTTTTTGAACTCGAGGGGCGTCTCGTCCCCGGTATACTGGAGGGACAGTCGTCCGGTCGATGTCGGCAGTGGGATGGTCATCCTGTACCGGGGGATTGGTTCACGCAGGCCCGCCCTGCCATCTGATGTATCGGTCATCGGTTCATCCCGTCCGCCCCCCACACCATCACGCGCGAGTAACCCGTGTCTTTTTTATCCTTCAGGAGAGGGACGGACGGGTCCCTGAATCGCCCCCATGCCTTACGGCGTGGGGATTTTTTGTCGTCTCGGTGACACGTCCGGGGCTTGCGTCACCCATGTCCCACTCGACCGGTCATCGGAGCAGGGGCATACCTGTCAAGGTATTCAAAACAAGGCGGAGCACCGTCCCGTTTTTGAACCCGATGGTCCCCGAGGGCGAGATATGATGTCGTGGGGGGATGTGTCCATCCCCACTACATATCCATGAAAAGGAGAACAGACTGATATGACCAAACAATCGAAACCAATGACGGACCGACAGAAGGGACGGGCGAACGTCCTGCGCGGGGCGACGCTCGCGACGCTCCTCGCCGGATCGCTCCTCGGCGCGCAGCCGACGGGAGCCGAGGAGACCGGTCCCGCCCCCCTCTCGACCCGGGAGGCGCTCACGCCGTTCGAGTCGTCGCTCGCCCTCCTCACGGACCTCGAGGCGCCCGTGCCGATCGACTACTACCAGGGACAGGACCGGGTGACCGGGACCGTCGCGCCGGACGTGAAGA
>NZ_LR733688.1:0-1721 GCF_902506275.1 Exiguobacterium sp. 8A
CATCACTCCAGCCCTCGCCCGCTCTAAGCAATGTGGCGACCGGGGTATCTGTGCCCAACCCTTTGCAGTGGTATCTCAGGCGGCAACGATAATCCGTGAAAAATTGGGCCCCATCCCGCTGATGCGGCATGGGGCCCAATGTAAGGTTATGCAGAATCAGCGCGATTCGTCATCTGAGTTGTTCGAACGATCAATTCTGATTATGTTCACGGTCCACAGTAGGCCGAACACGGACATTGCACCAATGATCCATCTCGATATCGGAACACCCACATCGAACGATACCCACAGCACGAGGCCGATTATGGTAGTTATCGCCATAGCCGCAACGTATAACGAGAGAAGCCGACCGGACGGAAATGATAGTTGCTGCAGCAGTTTAGGTGATCCCTTGTCATTGTCGATATTGTTCATTTCCTCACCGCGAACGATTTGACCAATTCAACACAATTCCCGATACCTAGCAACTCAAAGAGCCCGGCACCAACCAGTGAGATGATAGTCCCCCAGGCGCCAACCTTCTTCTTCGACAGGCTGGACTTGTTGGCAACATACTTCTTCAGTGACTTCATGACCTTATCAAGCTTGCCACCAAGCTCGTTGTAGGCCTTGATGACCTTCTTAGAGCTTTTGATAATCTTTTCAACCTTCGCAAGCTTTTGTACTGCCTTCGCGGCCGGTAGGGTCCAAGACGCGATATCGAGAGCGCAACCCGCTACATTCTTGATAGTGGTCCAAAGATCAGGGTCGGCAACCACGGGGAAGCTGTCCACATTGCTAATGTCGACCACCTGCGTAACGGTGTCACCATCGACCTCGTAGCGCGTTGGAACGTCAGCGCCTCGTGCATCCTTCGCCCACGGCGCGTTCAAGGAGCCGATAAAGAAGCCGGAGCTATCCGTGATAACCAGCGCCCCGTCTTCGGTCGTCGCGATTTGGCTACCTTCCGGCAGGCCCAGAGGATACGCGAAGCGGGTCGGGGCTTGAGCTGTTTCGATCACGGTGGCGACTTGAACGGCGCCGTCTGAGTGCACGATGGGTACGGTGCTAGAGCCGTTTTGATTGTTGTAGGAAACGACGCCGTCTGTTTCGGACACAGCAGCGGTTGCTCCGGCGGCGAAAGGAAGGGCCGCTGAGAGGATGGTGCTTGCGGAATCGGAGGCGGTGGGATCCAAGGTGATTCTGTCCGTGGCGCTATTCGGAACCGTTACGGCTACCTCATCGGTCGTCTGGATTGCCACTGCGCCGCTGGTGGTCTTTTTCAGAGATGACAAATCCATGAGGGACTCGGGAGTGGCGTTCTCGATCGCCGTGAGGGTGGCGCTTGGGGCTGTTGCGTTTAGTCCGAATGCGAACTCTTGCTCTTCGGTGTCGCCCATAGCGTTGGTGATGATTGCCGTAACGCGATGCCAGCCGGGTGTGCCAGGGATGGTGACGTTGACCGACGCACCGTTGTCGCTGGTGAGTGGCAGGGTGTCGATCGGGTCGTCGTTCAAGAGCGTGATCAGGTAAGAGTCTGAGTCCGCTGAGGGGTGCGCTGTGACTTTGCAGACGATGTCAGCGCCATCCGAATGCGTCGTCCAACTGCCAGCTTTGTATTCGGTCGGGCAGGAGATTGTCGGGGCCATCGTGTTCACATACCAACCCTGAACGTCCACGATGTAGTGCGTCGCGTCCGCTACGTTGTTGAGGTCGATTTTGCCGTTGGCGCCGAGGGGGAC